>JALWDJ010000085.1 GCA_027014605.1 Campylobacteraceae bacterium | reverse complement strand
AAAAAGAATCTATAAAATATATTCTTGAAAACTATTACAGGGTTGCCTAACTATAATTTTTTTTTATAATTAATTATAGTTACAGCTAGTGGATTGTCTGTTTTGTGCTAGTTTTGGTGACTCTATAGCTACAGAGGAGCAAGAGAGTATATAAATTGTTAAAATATCAGATGAGAGAGTAGAAGAGCAAAATAAATTAACTAAAATACAGAAGGTTTCAGAACCAACTATTGCGATATTGATTTTACAAATAAAAGAGGCGAAATCTGATAACAGAAGAGTTTTGATGAATCAACTTAAAGTTAAATTGCATGAAATGAACAAAGAGAGTTGCCAAAAGACATCAACAACAAAGAAGACACCAACCTAGATTTAGACAGATACACAATGATAAGGAAGATGACCCCAATCTCTCAAAGACACTTATAAAGTACCTAAAGATAAATAGTTATGAAGTTGATTGGGCAAAAAATGGTGAAGAGGCTATGGATTTGAGTTATGAAACTCTCTAAAAATGTAATTTTAAATGATATTTTATCTCTTTTTTACCTAATGAACTTAAAGGCGTTTGAGGTAATTTAAATATTTGACAAAATTACATTAAAATTTTGGGTGGATTATGTCTTGTAGATTAAAAAAGTGCTAACAAGTTTCTTCTATTAAATAGAAATTTCAATATAAGATTAATAGTGTCTCTATTTGAAGTGGAATAGTGATGCAGGTAAAGAGTAGTTGTCAAATACTACTCAAACGATAAAGCAGAGATTTACAGATTTCCTAATACTATTTTGTAGATTTTTGTAGGTTTTTTTTGTCGGATATCATTCATGACTTAAATACTCCAATAACTTCTATTCTTATTAATTTAAAAATGATGGAGAGAAATGAAGAGCTAGAAAGCATTTCCCAAAGATATGCAGTTTGAAAAAGAGAAATTTTCAATTAAAGAGCTAATTGATGAATAGGTTACTCTTTTTTACTCTCTCTATGACTATCTTGACTAGGAGATTGATGTCAAAGAGCAGATAATCAACTCTAATAGAAATGCACTAGGTAGAGTTATATATAATCTATTAAGTAATGCATGTAAATATAATAGCTCTTATGGAGTTAAAAATCCCTCTAAAGTATTTGAGAGATTTTATAAAGAGAGTGATAGGGGATTAGGCATAGGACTTCATATTGTGAATAAACTCTGTAATACATTAGATATTAATAGGAGTTTTAAAGTAGAAAATAGGGTGGTTACTGTAGAGCTTTTTATATCTTAAATTCACTGCCGTTTTAAATAGTGCTAAAATAGAGTAAAAAATCTATTTTAGTTTATTGCGAACATTATATAAGTTCCAGTATATATTAATAGCTTCATCTAACTCTTTATCTGTTAGTGTACTCTTCTCTTTAATTCCAAAACGCTCAATAAATAAATCAGACATAACAGACTGCTCTTTAGTTGGATTTTTCAAGTATCCTTTTAATGCAGATTTTAAGGTTATTTCTCCACTATATACCTTTAGATATGACATAAACATTCTCTGTAGTGAGGTAGGGAAGTGGTCATTATGACAATATAAGCAGTTTTTTTCGTATATATTTTTAGATATAAGTGTTGATTGAATTAAAATTATAAATAATATTATCTTTTTTGTCATATTGTTATCTCCTATTTAATCTTTAATTCTCTTTTAGAGTATTTAAATATAGCTCCATTATCATCTGCTAAATATACATTATTATCTCTATCAAATGTAATTCCCTCTTGTGCAAATTTATCTAATTTTACCTTTTTTAAGACTCTATTTTTTTTATAATCATATATATATAGCTTATCTTTTTTATCACTCACTATATATAATTTGTTATTATGGTACTCCATACCAGCAGAGTCTATAATTTGATGATTAATAATATCTATTATATCAGCAGAGTTACTATTTAGTTTTACAACTAATATGTTTGCTCTTTTTTTTCTCTTTTTAGCTTGAATAGTTAAATAGTATAATTTACCAATCTTAGCAATTCCCTCAATTCCTAATTTTTTTCTAAATTTAACGCCCTTACCTCTTATTTTAAGTTTTTTTATCTTTAGAGATTTACGATTAACTATAAGTAGGCTACCACCCTCTATTGTTAAGATTACCTCTTTTTTCAGACATACAACACCCTCTAAATCATAATTTCCTAGTTTATGCTTTAATAGAATTTCACCTTTAGGCGTTATCTCATATAGAGTACCCTCATCATTAGCTACCATAAGAGTATTTGTATCTTTACAGTAGGATATACCAGATGCCTCTGGAATAGTCGTAATCTTATGACTACTGTATACTAATATAGTGCTAAATATTATAGTTAAAACTGTTCTCATTATTTTACCTTTTTTTAGAACTCAAATCCACCACTAGCTCCCCTATTCATACTTGAATATACTGCATGAACATAAGCGTCTCTTATCTTACAATCTAAAAGTTTTAGACACTCTAAACAGCTTTTAACTCTATTTTGCTCTTGACAACTCTTAAGCTCTATAGTTTTCTCTTCAAGATTTAGTTCCCATCTATCCTTAATACTATTTTGTAACTCCATAAGCCTCTCTTAATCTATCTATCTCATACTTAGAACCAAAAAAACATGGGCTTGTATCATGGGGATGAGATGGTATTAACTCTAATAGTCTTTTACCTTTATTATCAATAGCCTCTCCACCTGCCTGTTCATATATAAATGCAAATGGTATAACTTCAAATAGTTGTCTTAATTTTCCATTTGGTCTATCTGTTGTAGCAGGATATGAAAAAAGCCCACCACCTTTAAGTAAGATTTGATGTAAATCTGGAACCATTCCACCTGAATATCTAAGTCTATACCCCTCTTTAAATAGATAGTCTATAAACTTTTTGTGATATGTTTCCCAATTTTTTTGTGTTCCACCTGAAGCATTTATATTTCCTTTTTTATTTAAAATAATCTCTCCTAATTTTCTAACAGATTTATTATTTCCTCCATATAGTTGAGGTCTAATTCCTTTCTCTGCATATACTAACTCTATTCTAGGTCCATATACTATATATGCAGATGCTACTAAATTTTCTCCTTTTAATTCTCCTTCATAAATTCCAAATATAGAACCAACAGATAGATTGACATCTACTAAACTTGAGCCATCTAATGGGTCATAGCATACTGTATATTTTCCATTTTTATGTAAATTTAAGACGCCCTCTTTTTCTTCACTTACTATAGCTTTAACTGAATTGACACTACTTAAAGCTCTCTCTATAATTAAATCACTCTTTACATCTAATTTTAGTTGTTCTTCACCTGAAGAGTTTTCACTACTGCTATATCCTAAATCTTCTGTCTGTATTGCATACTCTATCTTAAAAGCAATCTCTTTAATTGCATCAAATATACTTAACATCTTCTATACCTCTTTTGCATTTTTTTCTATCCACTCAATAATATTATCAATATTATTTAAGTTTAATATTTTTATATTTTGAGGTATATTATACTCTTTGATATTTATAGTCTCGTCAATTGCAATAGCTTCACTATAATCAAAATAACTCTTATCTATTTTGTTACGAAAAACTGCTACTCTTGGAAGAGGAAGATTTTTTAAGCCCTCTACAAGCAGAATATCAAAATAGTTGAACATATTAATTATCTCATCTAAACTCTTCTCTCTTTTTGAAAAGTATGTTGTTCTAGTAGGAGAAGTTACAACTACCTCTGCACCTGTTTTAGAGAATTTATAACTATCTTTTCCCTCAATATCAAAAGTAGCCTTATCCTTGGGGTCATTTTTAATAATTGCGACCTCTTTTGTTTTAATAAGTTGTTTAGATATTTTTTCTATAAGTGTAGTTTTTCCACTGCCAGATGGACCAGTAAAAGCAACAGCAAACCGTTTCATTATTTTCCTTAAATAAATTAATATTTAGATTATACATCAATATTTATCAAAAATGTGTTAAAATGTTTTAGTTATTCTTAAATCAAGGTTTAAAAAAAATGTATAAAAATATACTACTACTATTTATGCTTTTAATATTAACAGCTTGTGGTACAAAAAATAATATCTCTCAACTATTTAAAAAAGATGAGATATATCATACAAGTCTCTTAAATACGCAAAAGGGACAACTTATAGCCTCATTTGAGACAAAAGCACTCATTACAGCTACTTATCTTAATCCTGTTTTTAAAAAAAATAGTCATAAGAATTTTTCTATAGATGTATCTGGAGGTGAATATTTTTTTGTAGGAGTTTTTATTACTAATAGTAAAACTAATAGATTTGATGAGAAGGGATACTCTTTAACCCTAAATGGTCAAAAACCTATAGAGGTGATAAAATTGGATAAAGATGACCCATTAAAGTATGAGATGCCTATGGTAGATAATTGGAGTACATACTATAAGGTGAAATTTCCAACTATGCATACTAAAAAGTTAAAATTGGTTTTTGAGAGTGATAGATTTGGAAAAGATGTATTAATTTTTAGAAAACGAGATATTAAAAATTAGAGGAGATAAGAGATAAAAGCTTTTTGTATATCTGCAACCTCATCTAATGAGGGTAAAACTATATTAACAACTGCTCTACTATGGTATTTTAGAAAATCTGTATCTCCATTTAAGATTGGGCCAGACTTTATAGACCCACAGTTTCATAAAATGGTATCAGGTACTTCATCAGTTAATTTAGATACCTTTATAATGACAAAAGAGCAGGTAAAATGGCTCTATAGTCACTATGCTAATAGAGATGTATCTATTTTGGAGGGAGTTATGGGATTTTATGATGGAGAGGACAGAGGTTGTAGCACTTATAGTCTATCTAAACTTCTTAATATTCCAACTATTTTAATACTCAATGGTGCAGGAACATATATTACAATATCTGCTATATTAAAAGGGTTATTAGAGTATAGAGAAGATAATACTATAAAAGCAGTTATTATAAATAATCTCTCCTCTTCTATGCACTATAGACTTATAAAAGATATAATAGAAAAAGACTATCCTCATATTATGGTTTTAGGGTGGATTAGAAAAAATCTTCCAACTCTTAGTAGCAGACATTTAGGATTAGATTTAAAAGATTTAGATAAGATAGAGACTATTAGTAGAGAGGTATTAGAGAATATTGATATAGATAGATTAAGTCTATTAACCCATAATCCACCTGTAGTTAAAGAGTATCCATTTCCTAGAGTTAAAAAGATAGATAAGAGATTAGCTATTGTTAATGATGAGAATTTTTCATTTTTATATTATGATAACTTATCTTTTTTACAAGAGTTATTTAGAGATGTTATTATTATAAATTCTATTCAAGATGAGGTTATACCTAAAAATTGCGATATAGTATATATATGTGGTGGATATGTAGAGACTACAGAAGCATATAGAAAGATAAAAGAGTCTAAAAAATTTAGAGAATCACTAATTAGACATGCTAAAGAGAAAAAAGCTATATATGCAGAGTGTGCAGGACTTCTATATCTATCTAAAAGAGTTGACGATAAAGAGATGAGTGGAATTTTAGATATTGAGTTTACTTTAGATAAGAGATTTAACCGTTTGGGTTACTATTATAGCGAAAATGGAACAAAGGGACACGCTTTTCACTACACTAAACCAACTAAAGCAACTATAAAAAAAGGATTTGATATTTTATCTAAGAGAAAAAATCAAAAAGGTGAAGTTGGAAGTTGGAGAGATGTGAGAGTATTTGGAACATATCTACATACTATGTTTAGGTGTAATAGTAGTAGCTACTCCCCCATATTTTAACTATTTTAATCCTCTCTCTAACTCTCCAATAATATTATCTTGTAATTTAGCTCTATCAAAACTATCAAGATTTAAGATATGTATAAATAGCTCACTATCTCTTAACTCAACCGTAATTGTACCAGGGGTTAGAGTTATAGCATTAGCTAAAATCAATCTATCATGCTCATTAGTTAAATCTGTTTTTAGTTTTACTATTGCTGTATTGATTGGTAGTTTTGGATTTAGAACTATCTTTGCTACTGCAATATTAGACTCAATTAGATTTTTAAAAAAAATTGGAATAAACTTAATATATTTAACTGCTAAATCTTTTATATTAAACTCTCTATTGGGAGTAAAAAATTTAGCTATTATAAATGAGACTATAGCTCCTACTATTAACTCTTGAATATTGAGTGAGTTTGTAAGTCCTATCCATACTAAAAATAGAAGTATAAATTTTCCAACCATTATTTATCCTTTGGCATATATAAAAAGTTATTGCTATCATCACTAGCCCAAATACAATCCTCTTCTAGTTTAAGTGAACTAGGAGGGCAAACATCAGTACATAGACTACACCAGCAACATCTACCATAATCTATTCTAGGGATACACCCACTGTTGTTTTTAGGGTTTTTATCTTCTTGAATAGGTATCATATCAATAGCATCATTCATACATACATCTTGGCAATTAGCACACCCAATACACTTATCTAAAGTATTAGTGTGAAATCCTCTATAGCCTTTAGCTATCTCTTTCTTCTCAAAAGGGTAACAGATTGTCTTTGGCTCTTCAAATACTCTTGCAACTGCAACAAATGGGGTTAGAGTCCCCTTTATATCTAATGAAAATTTCATCTTCTCTCCTTATCTCTCTATCTCAGGTGGGCAAATTCCTAAAGAGTTCATAATCATAGCTACATTAGATAACTCCTCATCTATTAAGAGTCTCTCTAATAATGTAAATCCATGAATTAATGAAGCTCCTTTAACCTGCATTCTTCTAATCTTTTCAGTTCCATCTCCTGCCATATAGTAGCTATATTCACCTCTTGCCGATTCGGTTGATACAAAAGTGTCATCTTTTGGAATTTTAAATCTTCTATGTTTTGGAATTTTTTGCATAATTTTACCATCTTTTGGCATTTTTGCTATAATTTGTCTTAAAATCTTTATAGATTCTTCTATCTCTCCTCTTCTAACCATAGCTCTAGCATATACATCACACCCATCAAAAGTGGGTATCTCAAAATCTAAATCGTTATATATTAAATATGGATTATCTCTTCTTGTATCTCGTTTTATACCACAACCTCTTAAAACTTGCCCTACATATCCATTTTTTAGAGCCTCATCTCTATTAACAACTCCTACTCCAATAGCTCTCTTTTTAAATGTAGCATT
>JALWDJ010000084.1 GCA_027014605.1 Campylobacteraceae bacterium | reverse complement strand
TCCCAAAAATTATTTTTTTAATTTTCAAGAGTCCAGCCACCAACATCTCTTGATAAAAATCAGATAGATAAGAGTTTTAAAGCTAAAATTAATAGCTTTTCTTGTAAAATTCTCTTCTGAAGTGAAGCTGTTGGACTTCGTAACTCGCAGGGGCTTCACTTCTTCTATCTGAATTTCATTTCCAATATCCTATAATAAATTTGCTTAAATAATAATAAATTTAGTTTAAAATTTTTCTTTAGCTATAATACTATTAAAAAGCATTTTAAAGCTTGATTTAATTTATAGCTTTATAATAGGAAAAATAGATATGTTTAAATTAACAGAAGAGCAAGAAGTAATATTAAAAAAAGTAAACAATATGAAGAGAGGCAATATTATTTTAATAAATGCTTTGGCAGGTTGTGCCAAAACATCAACTCTTAAAATAATTGCACAAAACAATTTAAATAGCAAATTTCTATATTTAGCATTTAATAGAAAAATTGTTGATGAGGCAAAAATATCATTTCCTGATAATACGAAAGCAACAACATTACATGCTTTAGCAAGAACTTATAATGGGAGAAAAACTCTTAAATATATGAATATGGATTTAATAAAAGATATATTAAATATTGATATTAAAAGTAGTAAAGAGTATTTTAAAGTTTTTAATGCATTAAAAGTTTATCAAGATTTTTGTAAATCAAATTTTTCTATTGATGAACTATATAAATTTAAAAAAAATATAAGAAAAGAGTTAAAGGATAGTTTTAAAGAACGATTTGATAATAAAAATATGAATTTTATTATAAATCAGCGTATTAAAGCCATTGATTATATTGAAAAAATTCATTACTCTATTTTAAATTCTGATTTTAGTACATTTGATACTTTTTTAAAAGAGTTTGTAGAGACATCTTATGAGATAAATTTTGATTATGACTATATCGTTCTTGATGAGTCACAAGATATCTCAAAGCTTCTATCTAAATTTATAATTTCACTTATTAAAGCAAAGAGATATAAACTTATTATTGTGGGAGATAACAACCAAAAAATATACGGTTTCTTAGGAAATATGAATCTATCATTATTTATAGAGCGAAACTATCACACATTAATTACAAATATGAAATTAACAAGGAGTTTCCGTTTTGCAAGAAATTCTAAGATTGAAAAGTTATCGAATAAAATTTTAAAATTGAGAGGAGAGGAGATTATTGGGGCAAGGGAGATAGTTCCTACCCCATCAAAACAAGATAGAACTGCCTATCTTTCAAGAGGAACATTCCCACTCTTAGCGATGAGTATTCATCAAATAGTCAATAAAAAAGATTACTATCTTTATGGAGGAATTGATAATTTTAATATTAAAGAGATTAAAGATATTTATAATTTATATATTCATACAATAAAGTTATCAAAAATTTTAGGCATATATTTTTATTATATGATAAAAAAAAATGATTTATTTATGGAGGCTGATGAAATTATTAAAATTTTATCCGAAAATAGAGAAAAAATTCCATTTCCTAAAATATTAACAGATTCATTAAAATCTTTTAGCTCATTCGTTGAATTGGAATATTTTGCCTCTCGTAAAGCTGTATTTGACTTAAAAGATAAGATAAATATAGTCTATTTTATCTACTCAAAAAAGAGTGAATTAGAAAAGATAGAATATAATTTAGAATTACATATAGTTGATAAATTTTTCCTATTAATTGAAAACTATTCAGATGAAAATAGTAAAACAGTAATTTCCACTATTCATAAAAGTAAAGGTTTAGAGTTTGAATCTGTAATTATTTTAAAATCTCTATATATGAATATTAGCACTTTAGGTAAGGTCAATACAGTATCTTCTGAAATAGGTAATATCATAGGTTTAAATAGAGTATATATAAAAGCTTTAATCAAAGAAAAAAATATTAATAGACAAATAAAAAATGAACTAATTATAAATAGAGAGATTGGTAACATAACAGAAGAGTATAATATTTTATATGTTGCCATTACGAGAGCCATAAGGGATATAGAAATTTCCAATAGTAACTATTTAAAAACTTTAGAATTTTTAGAATTTATTAATCAAAATTTAGAAGAGATTATTAAGATAAGTAAAGGTAAAAATTCTCCTATTTTTGTCAGAATTAAAAAAGAGGTGGATAACAAAAAGAGTAAAATAGAAAAAGGAATTATTTATCAAGATAGTTTTATATCAATATCTACACTATTAGCCATATTAAAAGAAATTAAATGGGTACCAAAGAAAAACAAAAGTTAAATTTTTAAAAAGAGTCCTATTAGAGATGAGATAGCTGTAATTATAAAAAATATCATTGAAAAAGCTACTCCACTATTTGCATCTAAATTTACCAAATTCAGTCCATATAGAAAAGTAAGCTCTCTCAATCCAACCCCACCAATACTAATTGGTAAGACTGCTACAACTGAAGAGATAAGAAATAGTGTTAAAAAGATAACTATACTATTTGAAATACCCATGGAGTAGAGTATATATATGGCAGATATAAGTTGTAGTATTTGCACAAAAGCTCCTAATATTGTAGTTTTAAAAAAAATATCTATATATCCTCTAAAAAAGACTCTATTTAAGATATAAAATATAGGAAATATAGTAGTAGTTACTATAATAACTATATAGTCTAACCATAAATATCTATGCCAAAATGGACTATATATAATAAATAGTACTCCTGCAAAAAATATTAGAGGTATTAAACCACTTAATCTATCTAATAGAGTAGCTGTAATTAATCTTGAGACTCTTATATTGTGTAGTTTTTTTAATATATATATCTTATATCCATCTCCACCAATACCACTAGGTAAAAATAGATTATAGAACATTCCAATATAGTAGAGCTTAAGAGCATAAATCTCTGATATTTTTACTCCAATATGAGAGAAATATATATTTAATCTATAAGAGCTTAAAATCTTAGATATATTAAAAAATATAAGAGCTAAGATAAGATAGAAAATATCTATCTCTTTAAATATAGATTTAATCTCATCTATCTCAACTTTGGAAAATACTATATATAGAGCTAAAAAAGTTAAAAGGATTTTTACAACTAATTTAACTCTTACCAATAAATATCTCTTTTATAGTATATGGAGTCTTGTTTTGTGATTCGTAATATGTTCTCATAATAAGTTCAGATAGAAATCCTGTAGTAATTAGTTGAACTCCTGCAATTATTAAAACTACTCCTAATGTTAATAGTGGTCTTCCACCTATATCATGCCCTAAGAGTTTTAGAAAGAGGAGATATAGATTAATAATAAATCCTACACCAAAAGAGGCAACCCCTAAACCTCCAAATAGGTGCATAGGTTTAGTTTTATATTTCTGCATAAATAGCATAAGTAGTAAATCGCTTACAACTTTAAATGTTCTACCAATTCCATATTTTGATGTACCGTGTATCCTTGGGTGATGTTTTACATTCATCTCAACTATTTTAGCTCCATACATCTTAGCTAAAACAGGGATAAATCTATGCAACTCTCCATATAATCCTAAATTTTTAGCTACATCACTCTTATAGACTTTTAAGGTGCAACCATAATCATTTAGATAAACTTTTGTGGTTTTTCTAATTATCCAATTTGCTATTTTACTAGGAATTTTACGCAAAAAGATACCATCTTGCCTCTTTAATCTTCTACCAGCAACAACATCCCAACCCTCTTTTTCCAGTTTATCTATCATTAGAGGAATGTCGGTTGGGTCATTTTGTAAATCTCCATCAATAGTAGCAATAAGTTCTCCTTTTGCAATCTCAATTCCTGCTGCCATTGCTTGAGTCTGTCCACAATTATGGTTAAAGACTAGAATTTTAGTTCTACTATCTGCTAACTCTTTCATTTTAGCTACTGTATTATCTGTTGAACCATCATCAACAAGGATAAACTCATAATCTATATCTTTTAGAGCCTCTCTTACAGCTTTAAATAGAGGCTCTACATTATCCTCCTCATTCATCATAGGAACAACAAGTGAAAGTTTTTTCATCTATAACCTTTAGGATTATTAATTTTTTTCAAATTATATCCTATCTCTAGGCTAATAACCCTCTTACCTCATCTTCATCTATTAAATCTTTCTCATACTTAACAACAGCAATATTCTCTGTCTCATTTATATAGGTCTCTACAATAGCCTTATGAGAAGTTAATGAAGATATCTTATCTCTATCATATATATCAAGAGGTAGATATACATTTCCACGATTATTAGGATTTGGCATAGTAGCAACCCACCAGAACCATACAGCAGATAGTATCGCTACTACAATAGCAAGTGTCTCTCTATTTGAGTGGTTCATAATAAATCCTGCTAAAATTCCACCTAAAAAGATACCAATATATGCAAATGTATTAGCTACCCCTAATGCAGCACCCTTTTGATGAACCTTTGCAAATTTACTTACAAAACTTTGAAGAAGAGGCTCAAACATATTAAAGCCTATAAAAAATAGGACAACTCCCAATATAAATACCCACGGTGTAGAGGCAAATCCCATAGCGATAAATCCAAAAAATATGGTAGCTACTGAAATCATAAATACCTCTCTACCCTTTCCATACTTCTCACCAAATACAGCAGATGGTCCCATTGCAACCAATCCAAATATCATAGCAGGAAGATATACTTTCCAAAGTTCAGGTTTAGCCCAACCAAAACCACCACTCTCTACAGATTTAGTCATAACAAGAGGAATTATAAAAAAAGCCATTGTCATAATAGAGGAGTGAAATAGAAATGTAATATACATTTTTGTTAAAGATTTATCTTTAAATACATCTAACATTTTAGACTCCTCTTCTTGATATGAGTGAATAATCTTAGGAGGTTGTGGAACTGCTGTAAATAGTACACCAATTGCCATAATTGAGAGTATTGCAGTTAACCAAAATAGCTTATCTATCCCCCAATTTCCACCAACAATAGGAGCTACTATCATAGCTACTGCAAAACTTAATGCAATAGTCCCACCCATAATAGCCATAGCGTGAGCTCTCTCTTCCTCTTTTACAAGGTCTGCTATCATTGCTGATACAACTGAACCAATTGCTCCTGCACCTTGTAGAAAACGACCAAGTAGAAGCATATATATACTATCACTTAGAGCTGATATAATAGAACCAGCAATAAATATTAAAAGTCCAATAAGTAGAGTCTTTTTTCTACCTATCTTATCACTCATAAGTCCAAACGGTACTTGAAAGAGAGCTTGTGTTAAGGCATAACCCCCAACTACCAACCCTGCTAAAAATGGTGTAGCCCCTCTCATATCTAAAGCATAGATAGATAAAACGGGTAAAACTATAAATAGTCCAAAAAATCTTAAAGCAATAATAAGGCTTAAAGGCATTATCTGTTTAAACATAACTGAAATCTCCAATCGGATAAAATTTATCTTAAATCTTTATCTCAATTATAGCAAAAAACAATAATTTTAAAAGAATGAAATTATCAAAATATTTATGATTTAATTCATATATAATAAAAAGTAGTATAATTTCATATATTTTAATAGAAAATAGGTTTTTTATGATAAAAATATCAATATTAGCACAAGATTTAGGAATTTATCGAAACACTTTATATACTTATAACATCCTCACTAATCTTCTAACTCCAACTGCATCAACATCAAATCCTCTCCATCAATAACATCAAGTTCTACACTTTGGCATTTTGGACAAGCATACTCATTTTTTTCCAATTCACTTATAGCATTGCAATCAAAACACCTTACTTTTACTTTCTGAATATTTTGGATATATTCGCACTTTTCACACATTGTCCCCTCTTTAAATGTATCAAATGCTGTTTTGAGTAAATTGGGTTCAACTCCACTCATTACACCAATTTTGACTACTACTTTTATAATCTCTTTTGCATCATTTTTTTTAGCAATCTCTTCACATTGATCTAAGAGGCTTTGGACTATGCTATATTCATGCATTTTTAACAAATCCTCGGCAATAGCTCACCTGTTGGAGTATCTAAAAATCTTTGTGTTCCATAAGAGCTATTTAAAATCACTTTCTGTCAAAACCGATTTATCGCAAACACTCAGGAACAGATTTGAAGATTTTATCAATGTGGCATTGACTCAACTCAAAAGCTACGGGGTATCCTTTAGAAAGAGAGAAGAGATAACTACTTTAGATGAGATTATAAACTCTTATGCATATCCAACAGCACAAAGAGATTTAGAAGGATTAAAATAATGGCAATAAAACAAACGATAACATACAATAGTTCAAATAGATATTTTGCAGGATTTTTAAACAGTATTATCAATGAGGTTGGCATAAAGGGTTTTGTTGAGCAAGAAAAAGGTATAATAATCCTTTTACTTGATGATAAAGATTCAAAAAAACTAGAAGCTTTTTCCAATATGGTGACAAAATATCTACCTCACTCTATCTTTTTAGATAAAATCGAAACACTAAATGTTGATGAGACACCACTTAAAAAAACTTTTAGCTCACCTGCTTATAAGATAGCTCTGTGTCCTAGATGTTTAGAGAAGCTAACAAATCCAAGTAGTGCTAGATATCTAGATGATACAATTAGATGTAAACACTATAGTAATGAGAAGGTTTTAGATATAACAGATAGTATGATATACTCTCCTCATTATAGTTCAAACTGCTCACTTTTGTTGTGTGATGCAACCAAAGTAGATGAGCTATTTATTATGACAGATGATGAGAAAAAGGTACTCTTTTCTATTGAAAAACCAACTATAAAAGCTACCATAAAAGATAAAGTATTAAAAGAGATAACAGGTAAAACCTATATAAATGTCAAATCTCCATACAATATCAAAAGTTCATTATCAGCACTAAATGCAAAAGATAGCCAATTGGATTATCTATTTTTTGAAGATACCAATCAAACAAAAGCAGTAGTTATGCAAAAAAATATAACAATAATCAAAGACAACAGAGTATCAACTAAATTGACTAATTTAAATGAAAAAAGAGATATTAATAGATTTTTGAATATTGCAGATAGCATAGAGTGTAAAAATAATGCCATAGGAGCATATCTAAGCGTCAAAAATGGCATCTCTTTTATGGTCTCAAATGATATTGGTTGCCAAAAGGCTATCACCATTGATGATTTTTCATTAGAGAGAGTCACCAAAACTAGCACAAAACAGACAATCCACTAGCTGTAACTATAATTAATTATAAAAAAAAATTATAGTTAGGCAACCCTGTAATAGTTTTCAAGAATATATTTTATAGATTCTTTTTTTA
>JALWDJ010000083.1 GCA_027014605.1 Campylobacteraceae bacterium | reverse complement strand
AAAAAGAATCTATAAAATATATTCTTGAAAACTATTACAGGGTTGCCTAACTATAATTTTTTTTTATAATTAATTATAGTTACAGCTAGTGGATTGTCTGTTTTGTGCTAGTTTTGGTGACTCTTATTAAAAGTATTGATAATCCTTGCCATATTTGCAATATCAAGATATTTTATAAGTGATGTAAATCTATATTCACAACTCTCTTTATATGCCTGACAATTTTCATTAACTATTTGAGCGTAAAAAATATCCTTTATATTTTTAGAAGCATTATTTTGTAAAAAAATCGAAGCTAAAAGAGTTAACATAGGATAGTGTCTATACCCTTGTGTTAAATCCAAAATAGTATCCTTAGATATATATTCTAAACTTTTTTGAAATACATCTTCAACATTATCACTCTCTATAACAACCATTTCAATATTTGGATTTACATTTAATATAGTCTGAATAGACTCCTTTGATTTTTCTGTACCTATAACAACAATATCTGTAATATTATTTGCTTCTGCCAATGCTAAAAATGATAATTCACTATTATAGTTATTGCCATTGAATATATATTGATGTTTTTGACTTATTCCACTTGCACCCATTGTAGCTATTAATCTCATCTTTATCTCCTAAAACTCTCTAAATCTGACATGTTCAAAAACCGAAGTTTTAACTACCTTTCCATCTACTTTTTTCTCTACTACATCTCGTTTAGTGGTAGAGTGAACAGCTATTAACCCCAATGATTTTACAAAATTTACCATCTCATAACAGCCCCCAAACTCACCCTGTATTAATACAATATCTCCATCTTTTGATTTATCACTAATATACTCTTTTAGAGGAGTTAAATAGTCACTTAAATTCTCTAGTGTTGGTGGGATATTTGACCATAAGCTCTGTAGCTCTTGAGGTAATTTTACAAAGTGTGTAACACCTAAACTCTCTTTGGCATCAAGCTCTTGAAATGGAGTTAATTTATGTGAAAATAGTAAAAATAGCTGTTTCATAATCTTCCTTTTTTATTTGTATTATAATATATTCTTAGGACAAAAACTGTCTATTTAAAGAGATTTAATAACTCTTCTTTATTAAAAACTCTCTGATTAGAGCTGGTTGTAAATCTACCTAAATTATCACACTCAACTAGCTCTACAAGATGTCTAAAAAAGTTCTCTCTACCTTTAAATCTCTCTATAATCTCTTGATGTGTTATCTTATAGAGTATTCCATGTAATGAAATAAGCTCCTCTATCTCTAAGGACTCCTCATTAGTTATTTTTTTATTTTCTACTAGCTCTTTAAGTATAGGTTGAGCTAATATAGCAGAAATCTTCTCATGTCCAAAAAATTGAATATGGTTATTTTTGGGATTTATCTTTCTTGATTGTGGCTTACCAATATCATGAAGTAGTGCAGATATTTGTACTATTTTGTCATATCCTCTTAAATCTGCTACTTTACAAACCATCATAATATGAGACCAACAGTCACCCTCCACATGATAAGGGTTTGTTTCGCTATTATTAAAATTATGGTGACAATTTAAGAGTTCTTCTTTATATTCTGGGTAAGTGGTTGAAAACCAATCAATAAACTCTGTCAAGCTATGCTCCTATATTTTTTTAGAAGTATAGCAATTTTTAGAGACACAAACTGTCTATTAAGAGTAGTTAGTGAACGTTACTTAACCTTACTCTCCTAAATCAAAGATTATAGAAATGGAAAAGGATTGCAAATTATATTTTCTTCAATAATATTATATTGAACCCTGTTCTATCATGGAGTCAGCAACTCTTCTAAATCCTGCAATATTTGCTCCCATAATCAAATCACCTTTAGAGTCAAACTCTATAGATGTATTATATACTGTATCAAAAATATTACGCATAATTTGATGAAGTTTGACATCAACCTCTGCAAATGACCATCTCTGCATACTTGCATTTTGACTCATCTCTAATTGAGAAGTAGCAACTCCACCTGCATTAGCGGCCTTTCCAGGGCTAAATAGCATACCTTTTTCCCTAATAAACTCTATTGCCTCAGGTGTGGTTGGCATATTTGCACCCTCATTAATAAGTTTACAACCATTTTTATATAGTGCCTTAATATCTACTAATGTTAATTCATTTTGAGTTGCACTTGGGAATGCAATGTCACAAGGAATATGCCATACTGCATGTCCACCTCTTGGATATTTATACGTAGGTATATAAGTAGCATCATGATGAATTTTAGCATAAACTTCCAAACTCTGATGAGTAATCTCTTTAATTGCTTTTAGAGTTGTTAGGTCTATACCCTTTTTATGATATATTGTACCTTTACTATCTGAACATGTTACAACTTTTGCTCCAAGATAGTATAGTTTTTCTATTGTATATATTGCCACGTTTCCAGAACCTGAAACTGTACAAATTTTATCTTTTATAGTATCATCATTGGCATTTAAAAAGTTTTCTGCAAAGTAAACAGAACCATAACCTGTAGCCTCTTTTCTAGCTTTAGAGCCTCCCCAATTAATGCCTTTTCCTGTTAATATTCCATCAAACTCATTTGTAATCTTTCGATATTGTCCAAATAGATATCCAATCTCTCTAGCTCCAACTCCAATATCACCAGCTGGAATATCTGTATGTTTTCCAATATGTCTGTATAACTCTAACATAAAGGCTTGACAGAATTTCATAATTTCATTTTCGCTTTTACCTTTAGGGTTAAAATTACTTCCACCCTTTCCTCCACCAATTCCTAAATTAGTTAAAGCATTTTTAAAAATCTGTTCAAATCCTAAAAATTTAATAATTCCTAAATTTACGCTAGGATGAAATCTAAGCCCCCCTTTATATGGTCCAAGTGTTGAGTTAAATTGTACTCTATAACCTAAATTTGTCTCTATTTTTCCTTTATCATTTAGCCAGTTAACTTTAAATATTACTGTTCTCTCAGGTACAACTATTCTTTGAAGTATATTATATTCTCTATATCGTGAGTCTTCATTTAGTATGGGTAATAATGAAAATAGTACTTCATCTACTGCTTGATAAAATTCGTTTTGACCTGGACTACACTCTTTTATCTGTTGTAGTACCTCTTCTACTTGTTTTGAAGGTTTCAAAGTCTATTCCTTAATTTAAAATAGACTCAATTATACCACAGCAAAGATATTAAAAAGTAGGTGTTCTATCAAATTTTGGTTGATTATTTAGTTAATTTTTTGTTAATTCTGCCTCTCTCTCCATCTCATAAGCATTCATTTGCATTCTAACCTCATTTATCTGTTCAGGTGTTACATTATCTTCAGCTGACCACACAATATCTATATCTCCATCATACTCTGCACCAATCTTTTCTATCTTAATTGCATACTCATAAACATCTAAACATATCTCCATATGATCATCTTTTGTTGTATCATTTAGTTCAATATACCATCTTCCTAATGGATTTGATTTAATAGTTGAGTTGATAATAACTGACATATCTATTCCTATTTTTGTTAAATTGTAATAAAATAATATATTTTTAATATTGACATATATCAATATAGTTTATTTAAGCTATATTAATATATAATATTAATTATAAACATAAATAAACATCTAAGGATATAAGATGAAAGTATATAATGGTGAAAATAAACAGGAGAGAAGAAAAAAACGATATATTACACCAATTGTTTATGCTCTAGCTGAGATAACTCTTGCTTGGCTAATAATATCTATTGCTATGATAGATTTTAATATCTATAGATGGAATATATGGGGAAAATTAATCTTATCTATTTCAACTATATATTCTATATATAAAATGATTTTAATTTATAAAAGACAGAAAAATTATAAAAGAGATTAATAATCAGTTATGGTGACCCCTAGGAGACTCGAACTCCTGTAACATGGATGAAAACCATGGATCCTAACCGCTAGACGAAGGGGCCACTTAAACATAAAAGGAGAAAAACACAAACTTGAAAATGGTGACCCCTAGGAGACTCGAACTCCTGTAACATGGATGAAAACCATGGATCCTAACCGCTAGACGAAGGGGCCATCAACAACTTGTGGACGAAATTATAACAAATCAAGCTTAAATAAATATTAAATTGATATAAAAAATATTTTTTTTTTAATTTTTTGATATAATTTCTAAAAAGGATTTAAATGCTATGTTAAAAAAAATACTATTAACTATTACACTACTATTAATAAGTGGTTGTAGTAGTAAAAATATTGTAAAAGAAAAAAATCAAGAGAGTGCTTTTATAATATTAAAAACCCCAAAGATAAAATATGCAGATATGGGCTTTATATATAAAGGAGATTCTTTTATAAAAGTAGAAATTTATCAGATGGGACAAGCCATAATGAGTTTAACTATAAATGGTATGAATATATGCCTATCTACCCTTAAGTGTATGGAGAAGAGAGATTTCAATAAAGAGATGTTAATAGCCTCTTATCCTGATACTCTTTTAGAGAATATCTTTCGGGGAAAACCTATATTTAAAGGTAAAAATCTAAAAAAAGAGGCTAATGGATTTAGCCAAAATATAGAAGAGAAAGATAAATATAAGATAAAATATAGCGTTATAGGTAATAATAAGATATTTCGTGACACTAAAAATAGTATAAAGATTGAGGTAAAAGTTAGATGAAATTTGTAGGAGCGCATGTAAGTGCTAGTGGAGGGGTATTTAATGCTCCATTAAATGCGATGAAAATTAGAGCAAAAGCATTTGCTCTATTTACTAAAAATCAGAGACAGTGGGTAGCAAAACCATTTAGTAAAGAGATTATAGATAAATTTAAAATGAATTTAGAAAAATCAGCCATATCTCCCAAATATATACTACCACACGATAGTTATCTTATTAATCTTGGAAGTCCAGATGGAGAAAAACTGCAAAAGTCAAGAGATGCTTTTATTGATGAGATAAGAAGATGTGAAGAGTTAGGATTAGAGCTTTTAAATTTTCACCCTGGTAGCCATTTAGTCAAAATAGGAAAGAGAGACCCAAAATATCATGAAAAGATTATGGACGCAGAGTTAAAAGCACTTGAGCTTATAGCAGTATCTCTAAATATGGCTATTGAGGCTACAAAAGATACAAAAGTGAAATTGGTTATAGAAAATACAGCAGGACAAGGCACAAATTTAGGATATAGATTTGAACATCTAGCAGATATTATAGAGAGAATAGAAGATAAAAGCAGAGTTGGAGTATGTTTAGATACATGCCATACATTTAGTGCTGGATATGATTTACGCACAAAAGAGGCTTATGAAAAAAGTATGAGTGAGTTTGATAGAGTTGTGGGATTTAAATATCTATCAGGTATGCACATTAATGACTCAAAAGCAAAACTTGGAAGTAGAGTCGATAGACACCACTCATTAGGAGAAGGCGAACTTGGGTGGGATACCTTTAGATTTATTATGAATGATAAGAGAATGGATAATATCCCTCTAATCTTAGAGACTATTGATAGTAGTATATGGGATAGAGAGATAAGAGAGTTATATAATTTAATTGAGGAGTAAAAAATTTACTCATTTATTACAAAAGAGAGTGGAAGATTAGATAAAATCTTAACTAAAGAGATTAAAGAGAGTAGAAATCAGATAGAGCAACTTATAAAAGAGGCTTTAGTGACTGTTAATGGTAAAATAGTCAAAAAAACAGGATATAAGCTATCTATTGGAGATGAGGTTAATTACTCCTTTAGAGATGTTAGTAGGAGTAAAGAGAGTATTAGAGTTGATTTTGATATTGATGTAATATATGAAGATGACTATATAATGGTTATAAATAAACCAGCAGGGGTTGTTGTTCACCCTGCACCCTCTGTAAAAGGTGCTACTGTTGTAGATTGGTTAAAAAAAAGAGGTGTATCTCTATCTACTTTATCAGGAGAGGAGAGGCATGGCATAGTTCATAGAATAGATAGAGATACAACAGGGGCTTTAGTTATTGCTAAGACAAATGAGGCTCATAAGAAGTTATCTTTTCAACTTCAAGATAAGAGTATGGGAAGATACTATTTAGCACTTATTGATTATCCTTTAAAAAATAGTGGAGTTGTAGATAGACCAATAGGTAGAAGTCGTAATAATCGTCTAAAGATGGATATAGTTCCTAATGGAAAGGTGGCAAAATCTGCATTTTGTAAACTTATAGAAAGTGACGCAAATGTGGAGTTAATAGCAGTAAAACTCTTTACAGGACGAACTCACCAAATTAGAGTTCACTTAAATAGCTTAGGAAGACATATATTAGGTGATGTTTTATATGGATTTAAGAGCAAAAAAGATACAATCAAAAGAGTTTTATTACACGCTTATAAACTATATTTAATACACCCTATAACAGGTGAAGAGATGGAGTTTATAGCCCCACTTTTTCCTGATATGAAAAATTATTTATATCAGAAATTTAATAAAGGAGAGATTGATGAGAAGATTAACCCTAATAGTATTGATAGTCTCTTTAAATCTGTTACTAACAGGTTGTAATCCTGCTACTATGGTTAACTATCAATTAGATAATAATCTACCTAGATTAACTAAAATAAAAGCTATTGCATCAAATACTTCAGTTGCATTTGAGTGGCAACCATTAGCTAGAGAGGGGTTAGATGGAGTAAATATTTATCGGAGTAAGCCAAATATATATGCTAATAGCCAAACTAAGCAATTAACTAAAATTGCAACTATAAATAGCCCTTTTGTATCACATTTTGTAGATACAGGATTGTTACAAAATAGTAATTATACATATACATTTACAACAATTCAAGGTGAATTTGAGTCACCACATGGAAAGATTATTGATATAAAAACCCTTCCTCCACTTTCTAAAATAACCTTTTTTCAAGGTGCTCAAAAAACTGCAAATATTATTAAACTTATATGGAGACCTCATCCTGATATAAGAGTTAAAATCTATAGAGTAGAGAGAAGTGTTGATGGAAAAAAATGGACTCTAATTGGTACTTTAAATAATCGTATGATGGTTGAATATTTGGATAAATATGTTCAATCTGGACATAGATATAAATATAGAGTTACAGCTATAGGCTTTGATGGTAGTTATTCAACTCCTAGTAATATATTAACTATTAATGCAAGATAAGGTACTCTATGCCACATATTACTATTAAACCATTCAATACCTCTATGCTAAAAAAAGAGTTATATAGAGAGACAAAAGTCCTGTTTAAAGCCATAGATTTAAGTAGTAGTGATGAACTAATAGCTGTAGAGGTTAAGAGTAGTAGATTTCTACTTCATCTTAAAAAGGCTAAAGAGAGTTGGCTTTTAAAATATGATAAAGTAACAAGACCATTAGATGTAAATCTAATAAAAAAAGCTATAGATGATATATTAAATGGGTTAAATTTAGATATTCTAAACTCAAATATTACTATTCACCATAATAGAGCAAAAATTGCAAATAGATATGAGAAGTCTATTGAGGATTTTATAGATATTGAATTTCCATTTAAAGATGTATCTATTGAGGTTGGTTTTGGTTCTGGAAAACATATCTTATATCAAGCAATAAGTAATCCAAATGAGCTTTTTATTGGAATTGAGATACATACACCATCAGCAAAAAAGCTATTAAGACAGATAGAGTTAAAAGGACTTAATAATATTTGGGTTGTAAATTATGATGCTAGATTACTTTTAGAGATGATACCATCAAATAGTCTTCATAAAATATTTGTCCATTTCCCTGTACCTTGGGATAAAAAACCTCAAAGAAGAGTAATATCATCTTCATTTCTTGATGAGTCTATGAGAGCTTTAAAAAAGGGTGGAAGACTAGAGTTAAGAACAGATAGTAGTAACTACTTTTGGTACTCTCTAAATACTTTTTTAGATAAAAAAAGTACAGCCATAGATATAAGAAAAAATATCTCATTAGCAGTTACTAGTAAATATGAGGCTAGATGGTTAAAAGAGGAAAAGGATATATATGATGTATCTGTTACATCATTAAATAAATCTAAAGATAGAGATATAAAATTTGATTTTGATTTTAATGGAGTCAAATATAGCGATTTTATTTTAGAAAAAATATCCAAAAAACCTATACTATTTAATGATTTTTTTATACATTTTGAGAGATTTTATAGGATAGATATTAATACCATTCTTATAAAGGTAGCATTTGGTAGTTTTAATAGACCTGAGCAAAAATATATATATATAGGTAGTAGAGATAGTTACTATTTTGGTCTAAATCCTATAAAAAGTAATACAAATTATAAAGCACATCTCAAGATTAAGGAGTATTTAAATGTCTAATATTATCGTAGCACAAAATCTAACACTCTCTTATGAGCGAGATGAGGAGATTATAAGAAATGCATCATTTGTTATTGAGAAAGGAGATTTTGTATTTATTACAGGACCTAGTGGTAGTGGAAAATCAACTCTTCTAAAATCTTTTTATGGAAATATTAAACCACAATCTGGAACTCTTCTAATGGGAGGGCTTAATATGAGTAATATAAAAAAGCCAAAACTACAGGAGTTAAGAAAACATTTAGGAATTATCTTTCAAGATTATAAACTTATTAATGAATGGAATGTAGAGAGAAATGTTGTGCTTCCTTTATGGATAGCAGGATACTCAAATGAAGTACAGCAAACACAGGCAAAACGGCTTCTTCACCATGTAAAACTTACAGGAAAAGGACATAAATATCCTTTAGAGTTATCTGGAGGTGAACAGCAGAGGGTAGGGGTTGCTAGAGCTTTATCTAAAAATCCATTTTTAATCTTAGCAGATGAGCCAACAGGAAATCTTGATGAGTACTCATCAAATGTTATTTGGGATTTATTGGAAAATGCTTGTCAGCAGTTGGAGACAACTGTTGTTGTAGTTACACATAAAATTCCATCTGTATTTAATATTCCATATAGACATTTTACAATTGATGAGTTAGGAGATATATATGAGGTTCATTAAGAGTCATCTATCTTTAATATTTCCTATGGTTGCAATCTTAATGGGATTAGAGTTTTTTATAGCATTTGATAGAACAACAAAAGGATATGAGGAGAGTTTAAAAGATAGTTATGCAATGTTAGTTGTAGCTAAAGATGAGATGAGTATTGATGATTTTAAATCATGGGATAAACATATCTATAAAGTTGCAGAGATTGAGAAGTCTAAAATTATAGATAAGGTTGATTTACCTTTTAAATCATCCGATACTTCAAATATAGATAAAGATATGCCAAATTTCTACTCTATTAAATTAGATAAATATTTAAATAATAAAGAGTTAGAGCAGGTAAAGAGAAATATCTTAAAGAGTGATAGAGTTACAAGAGTAGAGACATTTGATACACTTCATAACTCAAATTATGGACTCTTCTCATCAATAAAACTAGCTTTTCAAACATTTATTCTGTTTATGACAATAATAGGTTTCTTTTTAATTATTAAACAGATGGAAGTTTGGAACTTTATGCACTCAGAGAGAATGAAAGTTATGGATATATTTGGAGCATCCCTATTTTTAAGGAGTAAAGCTCTAATTGTTATGGCAATAGTAGATGCTATTATATCAGCAATAATAGCAAGTATTGTATTTTACACTATTCAAAATTCATGGATTAAAGGTAATCATATAGCAATTCTTGAAGATAATATTGATGGACTATTTTCCATTGATGATTTATTAACTCTCTCATTTGCCTCTATTGTTATAGTATTAATAGCTGTATTTTTAGTAGTTATTAATGTAAAAGAGGAGTAAACTCCATTATGAAAAAAATCACTATTTTTTTTATTCTCTTTTCTCTTCTATTTGCTGGTAATTCCATTAATAGGAAGATAAGAGAACAAAAAAGAGAGCTTAGGCTTAAGCAGAAACAGTATGATAAAATGGATAAGAAATTAGCCAAAATAGCAAGAGAGATAATTGATACAAAAGCTGAAAATAGAATATTAAGTAAAAAATTAGATAGATTAGAAAAAAAGATTAGAGAGAGTCAATCTATTTATGATAGTTTAACTAAGAGGAAAATGGATATAGATAGAAGATTGGCTGAATTAAATGATATAATTGATGAGAAGCAAGATAAGTTTATTGCACTTATAGCAGATAAGTTTAGTATGGCTCTTGTCTTAGAAGAGTTAAAACAGCCAACACCAAAATCTATAATACTTCAAGAGGCATATAAGGTTTATGCTAAGAAAAATAATAAAGAGTTGGAAAAGTTAAAATATGAACTTGAGAAGTTAAATAGTAAAGAGGATTTTTTAAGACAAGAGCAGAGTGATTTAGAAAAAAAGATTAGTATATATAAAAAAGATAGAGATGAATATAGAGATAATATGAGAGAAAAAGAGAAGATACTTCAAAGACTAGCATCTGATAGAGCCATTTACAAGAGGAGATTTAATGCTATTAGAGAAGCTAGAAGAGCCTTACAAAAAAGCTTAAATAGATTAAAAATCGTAAAAAGAAATAGTGAAGAGGAGAGTTATGAAGAGATAAAAGTGACTATATCTCATCGTCGTCATCGTAAGAAAAAGAAGGTTAAAGTAGTTAGATATAGAGGAGGGAAAACTATATCACCACTAGAGGGTTCAAGACTTATTAAGAGATTTGGAACATATATTGACCCTATCTATAAATTTAAGATATTTAATAAATCAATTACTTTAAAAGCTCCATATAAAGGTGCAAAAGTTAGAAGTGTATTAGATGGGAAAATTGTATTTGCAGAAAATAGTGGTGGAATGTTGGGTAAAGTTGTAATAATTGCACACTCTAATAATATGCATACAATTTATGCTAAATTATCAAGATTAGCACCAAATATTAAAGTGGGTAGAAGAGTATCTAAAGGCTCTATTATAGGAAAAGTAGATAGCACTCTAATGTTTGAGGTAACTAAAAATAATAAACATCTCAATCCACTAAAGTTAATAAAGTTATAAAAGCAAGAAGAGATTAAATCTCTTCTGCTTTTTGAACATCGTATAAGATGTCGTCCATTGGGTGGCGATACATAGGCATTGCAAGTCTCTTCTCATCTAAAATGTGACCAATAAATCCTATTGAACGACCAACAATAAAGAATGCATTTAGAGTACCACTTTCGATAAACTCATCAATTTCGCTCTCAGCATAACCTAATGCTCTCCACATATCAACCATTAAGATACCAATAGTACCATCAACATTAAGAATTAGGTTCTCTTTTTTACTTGTAGTAAGAGCCTCAACAGTTCTTGCATAATCAAGTAGTGGAGTTGAAGGGAAGTACTCTTTTGCAAAGTTCATAAGTCCTGTAACTCTTAAATCTGGGTTTTTAAGTGATTTAATTCTATGTCCAATACCCGGAATTGGAATACCCTGTTTTTTCATATAAGATAAGAACTCTGCTGGAGATAGATTGTTATCATCTGCATATTTAAAGTATTTTGCTGCACCATCAATAGCACCACCAAATCTAGGTCCAATGGTCAGAAGTCCTGTAACTAATGCTTCAACAACCGATTTTCCTGCTCTTGCTGTTACTTTTGCATTATGTGCTCCTGAAACTGCTGGTCCATGGTCTGCTACTGTTTTGATAACAGTTTCAATAAACTCTGTTGCCCATTTTGGATATACTTTTTTAAACCATAAAAGAGAGATAACATCTCCAATACCTTTTCCTGTATCAGGTGTAGCTACTGAAGAGATTGGGAAACCTGCATAAGTTGCCTCTTCACCTCTATCATCAGAGATAGTACATATAAACTGCTTAGGTCTTCTTACTTTTGGAATAAGATTAATTTTTGGTTCTTCAATCTCACCAATAACTCCCTCTTCTCTTAATTTTCCATAAACCTCTGCTATTGTTGCAGGTAAATCATTAAAGCTATCAGGCACATAAATTCCAGCCTCTTTCATAGCCTTATTTTTATATTCAGCTGTCTCTCTCTCTGCATTTGCACTTGCTCCTGCATGTCCAAACTGAACTCCACTACTAAAGTGTTTTGCAATAGTTCCAATACACCAAGCGATTACAGGTTTTTTAATCTTTCCACTCTTAATTGCGTCTATTACTTTATACTCTTCAGTTCCACCAACTTCTCCAAGTAGAAGCATATATTTTACATCTGGATTACTCTCCATTCTAAGCATATTGTCAATAAATACAGAGCCAACAAATCTATCTCCACCAATAGCAACACCCTCAGCGATACCATCACCATTAATTGCAATAATATTACTCAACTCATTAAATAGTCCACCTGAACGAGTAACCAATCCACAAGAACCTGCTCTATGTAGTTTAGAGTTAATAATATTATCAATAGTCCCACCAATATTTGCAATCTTAAATGCACCCGGAGCAATAGCACCAACTGTAGCAGGTCCAATAACTGTTACACCTGCATCTCTTGCAGCTTGATTCATCTTTCTAGCAAGTCTTTCAGGAATACCCTCTGCTGTTACCATAATAGATTTAAACTGCCCCTCAATAGAGATAGCCTCCATTACAACATCATAAGCAGTTCTAAATGATGCAAAGTTTAGTAATACATCTGCTTGTGGTTGCTCTTTAACTGCCTCTGGTGTAGATTTATATAGAGGTATCATAATCTCATCTGCACCATAGAAGAATTTTTCAAACTTATTGCTACTTGTTGGAGCTACAATCCCTGCAACTGATGGTTTATCTCTACCTATTGTGTAGTCATAATCTAACATTCTCTGAATTGCAGTTTTATTATTATTCCAGAAAATTGCCTGTGTATCTTTAGTATATAATTTACTCATCTCTATCTCCTACCTTACTTCTCTAACGCCATTCTAACAATATCTGTAATATGTGTCTCTGGCCCATAAACATGAATATCAAGACCTAATCTATCACCAGCCTCTTTTATATCTTTTAGACCCTTCTCATAGTTTGGTCCACCTCTTCTTACATAGATAACTGTATTATGCTCTTTTAACTTATCTGCATACTCTTCTAATGCTTGAATAATACCTGTAAATGTTTTTGCAACATCTGTAAAGTTAGCAATAGCTCCACCAATAATTAAAACTTTACCTCTAGGGTCTTTATATCTTGTCATAAGGTCAAAGATAGTCTCTGCATAGAATTTTGTCTCACCTGTAGTAGGTCCTCCAGAGTACTCACCATAGTTAGCTAAATCTTTAACTCCTGCAAAATCTGCAATTGTATCAGCATAAACAACACTAGCACCACCACCTGCTACCATTGTCCAAATTCTTCCTTGTGGATTTAATACAGTAAGTTTTAGTGAAGCTCCCGATTTACTATCTGCTTCTGAAATCGCTTTTTCTGCTGGAGATTGGTCTTCCATTCCAAACGGTGTAGGGAACTCTATATCTCCCCAAGCATCTCTCATTAAAAATCCTGCTGTATCATCAAGTCTAGCAACAAGGTCAAGAATTGCCATCTCACCATCATCTAACATAACAATAGGGTTTATCTCAAGATATGCAAAGTTCATATCTCTATAGAATTTAAAAAACTGCATAGCAAAAGAGGCAAAAGCATCTCTATTTTTAGCTGGAATATCTTGAGGGATATTTGCTTTAATCGCCTTTTTAATATTTGCATCTACCATATTAATTGGGATATGTACTTCATTTACTTTTTCGTCCCAACCCTCTTCAACTTCCATACCACCTTCTGCTGACATATATAAAACATCATCTTCGCCAACAGTTGTAGCAGATATATAGTACTCTTGTTCTTGTGTATGTGGAGTAAATGGCTCAACAATAAAGTGAGTTAAATGACCTGTTTGTCCAGATAGAAGTGTTACCTCATGTGACTGTTTCTCATCAATCCATCTTGCTGCATCTTCTAGTTTTACATCACCTGGTTTATTTATTTTAAAGAGAACTAAACCATTTTTACCTCTTTTTCCAAATAGCATATCTGGTTTAGCAACTAAATTCTCTTGATTTAACCACTCAAAACCATGTTCTTTTGCTTTTTCTCTTAGTTCATCTCCACTAGTAACTAATACTGATTTAAATCCATAATGAAAACCATCAAAATATTCGTTCCAATGTCTGGCAAAGATAGCTTTACCATCGTACTCTCTAATCGCTTTTTGAGCCATTGAGTTCTCCTTTATTGAATGTGTTGGATAATTCTACCATTAGCAGAGTATATTTTATATTTTTGATACGAATAGTCACTATAAGTTTTATTTAATTGTGTATTTTAGGAACATTAGCTTTTTTACACTCTTCTATCCCATAATATTTTAATTGGTATTGGATTTTTTTGTGTTTTGCACTGTAACAATTTTGCCCTAACTTATTTAACTTTAATTTAATCCAATATGGTTTATAAAAAGAATATGCAAAATGTTTACTCTTATCTCTCATAATATAAAAGAGTGGTTTATGAAATATAATAATCAGTGAACTAAATATTAAAGAGCTAATAACAATCTTAAATCCCAATCTATATCTTTTTTGAAACTCTGGAAGTCTTACAAGTAGAGTCTTATGATATATAACTAACATTAAAATAACAGCTACAATAACATATGGTGCAAAATCTGTCATAATTACCTGTTGTCTAATAGATAGTAGAATAGATAAAACAAAAGCTGTAAATGAGATATACCATAATATATCTTTTTTTTCTCTAAGCCAAATTCTATATAGTGCATAGAAAAAATATATAAATACTAAAGGAGAAAATAGTGCCATATAGAGACCAAATAGCTCTAAAAATTTGCCTTTAGGTTTTCCTCCAATATCTAATCCATTAAAATATAAAAGAGATATAGCTGTAAAGAGTATAGCAAGACTAAAGAGTTTACTCTCTCTCTTAAATGCAAAATAGATAGATAGTGATATAAAAAATATTACAGAGGCATCATGTACAAAGAGAAGAGTTAACATTACCACTCCTTGTAAGATTACTCTCTTTTGCACATGTAAAATAAGAAAAATTAGAACTAATGATATGACAAACACAGCAATATTAACTATTACTGATGAGGTAATAATACCAGGTAATAGTGCAAAAATTGTGGTTGCTAGATAACTTTTACTATCTTCTCTACAATATATTTTACTTATTTTAAAGAATAAATAGAGATTTAGTAATCCTGATAGTAAAAATGGCAGACGAAAATCTAAACTGTTATCAAAACAGTTATGAAATATATGTGTAGCATAATATAAAATATTTTTATCACCATAAAAGACCATAGCCTCATTTGGTCCTATAGGTATATTTATAGCTAAATAGAGTAGTGCTAATATATATGTAAATATAAATAGATAAAACTCTTTTTGTGTCATATTTGACTATCTATAAGAGTCTTATCTTGTACTATTTCTATCATTATCATCAATCTCATCAGATTGTCCACTTCCTAAATCTTCAATCATTAATTCATCAATATTATTAAGCATTTGAGATTTTGGAGGTTCTACTACTTTATCTTTTTTTTCTTCTATATTTGTATTATTAGCCTCTTTTTTATGGTTATTTGATATATATATATAAGCAAATATACTAAGTCCTAAAATAATGGTTATAAGTATAAGAATAATTATTAGTTGTTTTATAGATGTATCTTCTACTTCATCTTTTGGATTAAGTATTTCAGATTTATATGCATCTGCAAAACCCATTTCCTCATCACTGTTATTATTAACATTAAACACAAATATCCTTTATCTTATAATTAATTTATTTTTAAGGTACTTATTCTAACATAATTTTACTAAAACCTTTTTAAATAATATTTTTTATAATTATATGATTTTAAATCATATTTTTTCACTTTATTTGATATAATAACACTGTAGGATGTAAGTTTAACTTATCTCATAAAAAATAGAAAGGAATAGAGATGGATTTTTTGTATAGTGTGCTGATAGTATTTCTCATCATCGTAGCTATAGGCTATTTTATATATACTCAATATGTCGTAGTAGAGTCAGAGACAGAGTGGATTGTTGACCGTCTAGGAAAGGATAGAGTTCTAAAAGAGGGGGTAAATCGTTTTATTCCTATTCTTGATAAGAGGGAAGCTATTGTTGATATGAGAGAAGAGGAGATTGACCCTCCCGAGCAAGAGATTATCACGGCTGATAATATTAAATTAAATATTGATGTAATTGCATCGGTTAGAGTTATTGATTCAATGAAGGCAATTAAGAGTGTAAAAGATTATAGAAAGGCTATTGAGAGTGCAATTTCAGCTAGTGTATTTAGTACATTGGGAAATAAAAATCTAAAAGAGATACAAAAAAATGTTGATGCTATTACAAAAGAGATAAAAGCACATACAGAAAAGGAGAGTATGGAGCGTTGGGGTGTTAAGATTGAAAATGTAAGAATTGAAAATATGAAGCCACCAAAAGCTATTATTGATTCTATGGAAAAAAAGATAACAGCAGAGAGAGAGCATAAAGCAGCTGTTTTAAAAGCAGAAGCTGAACATAAAGTAGCTGAACTTCATGCAGATAGCGAGAGATTGCTTATTGAAAAGAGAGCTGAGGCTACTCATAAGGTTATAAAAGATTTAAAATCATTAATGCCAAATATATCTGATGAGAAGATAATGGAGTTTTTAACCAAAACATCATATATAGATTCAATGAGAGAGTTATCAACATCTGAAAACTCAAAATTTGTAGTCTATCCAGCAGATATACAAAATTCAGGTATGGAAAAACTTATGAGTGCTGAATATATATCAAAAGCTATGAAGTAGTATAGCTAACGATTATGTTTTTTTTAAACAAGATTTTAAAAGATGAAAATAAAAAAGAGATAAAGAAAAGGAGAAGAGGTATGTTTTTTATTACAGGAATGTCAACATTTACATGGATACTATTAGCTTATGTGGGACTACATATTGGTCAAGATTATATATCTTTCTTTAAAGGTATTGATTTAAATACTCCAGTACTTATACACCATCTATCATCAGGAGGAGAATTTATTATTAGAGTAAGAGAGCTATTTTTAATTATAGGTTCATTGGCACTATTTATAGAGGTAGCAAAGGCAGCAACTTCAAGAGAGTTTGGAGCAACAGAGACACTTCTAAGTTTTGTTGTTGCAATTATCTTTATGGTTATGTTCTTTTTAGTGCCATGGGCTCAAAATGCTACTTTCTTAGTATTGGCTCTTATGTCATTTATTGATGCTACAGGTGGATTTATTATTGAACTAAATGCTGCAAGAAGAGATTTTATTGTTAGTTAATGTATCTCTCTAATAGATATAGTTATACTGTTATAGGAGATGTTCATGGTTGTATTGATGAGCTTAAACTTCTACTTATAACAGATGGCTTTAAGATAGACAAGAATGGACTTATTTATAATTTATCTAATAAATCAATCATACTATTAGGTGATTTTATAGATAAGGCAAATAAAGAGAAGTTAGCTCAAACTATTGAATTTTTATATAAAAACTATTATCATTTAAATAGAGATAGTCAAAGACTATATCTTATTAGAGGAAATCATGAAGAGATGGTATATAGATATATAACTAATAAGATAGAACTAGATGTTAAAGCAATAGAGAAGAAGAGAAAATATTATAATACTTCATATCTTTTAGAAAAAAATCCTACTCTTAAAAATAAATTTTTAGATTTATATAAAAACTCTTATATATGGTTAAAGTATAGTTATAGAGATAATTTTTCAGTCTCATTAACACATGCTCCATGTATGGAAAAATATTTAACAAAAGATACGAAAATAGCTCATGAAAATATGGTTAAATCTGCATCAAGAAGTCAAAATAGAGGTATAAGTTTAGATGAACTTTTACCATATCTAATAGATGAGGCTAAAGATAATAGTCACTATCATATATTTGGTCATCTATCACAACCAAATATTAGAAGATATAAAAATAAGATATGTATAGATACATCTGCTATATATGGAAATAGTTTAACTTCTGCAATTATAGAAAGAGATGAGATTAGATATATTAGTGTACCTTTTTTAAATATGCAAACTCCTGCTACACAAGAGTATAATATTCTATTTAATTTTTAACATTATTAATTTCTTTATAATTATTTAATGGTAAAATAGTTGTCTTAAAATAAAAAAAAATTTATATTGCTCTTATATATAAGTTAAATATTAGGAAATCCATGAGACATTTTTTAACTATAAAAGATTTTACCAAAGATGAGCTTTTAGAGATGATTGCTTTAGCAAAAAAGATAAAACTTCAGACAAAAAATAGAGAATTTATACCATATTTAGAGAGGCAAACTTTAGGTATGATTTTTGAAAAAAGTTCAACCAGAACTCGTGTGAGTTTTGAAACAGGTATATATCAGCTTGGTGGAGTTGGACTATTTTTATCATCAAATGATATTCAACTAGGTAGGGGTGAGCCTATGATGGATACTGCTAGAGTTATTAGTCGTATGGTTGATATGGTTATGATTAGAACTTTTGAACAGTTTAAAATAGAAGAATTTGCAAGTTTTTCTAAAGTCCCTGTTATAAATGGATTAACAGATAGTTATCACCCTGTTCAGATTATGACAGACTATTTTACTATCTTAGAGCTAGGTATAGAAAATCCAGTTGTAGCTTATGTGGGAGATGGTAATAATATTGCACACTCATGGCTTATGTTATCTTCTAAACTTGGATTTGAACTTAGAGTTGCAACACCAAAAAAATATGTCTGTAGCGATGAGATAGTTACTACTGCTTTAGAGTTTGCAAAAGAGAGTGGAGCAAAAATTAGTTTCTATAATAACCCTAAAGAGGCAGTTAATAATGTAGATGTTGTTACAACGGATACTTGGGTATCTATGGGGCAAGAAGATGAAAAAGATGAAAGAGTTAAAGCATTTAATGGATATATTGTAGATAATAATCTTATGAAATTAGCAAAAAAAGATGCTATATTTCTGCACTGTTTACCTGCATATAGAGGTTATGAGGTGAGTGAAGAGGTTTTTGAAGCTCATGCTAATGAGATTTTCTTAGAGGCTGAAAATAGACTTCATACTCAAAAGGGTATAATGGTATGGTTAGATAACCATAGAGAAGAGGATATAGATGAGTAATATTGATTTTGAGAAATTTAGCAAATACTCAAAGCCTGGTCCTAGATATACTAGTTATCCAACTGCATTGGAGTTTAATAATAAATTTAGTTATGATGAGTATATTAAATTTTTAGAGGGAGAAAAAGAACCACTATCTATATATGTTCATCTGCCATTCTGTAGAAGTGCATGTTACTTTTGTGGTTGTAATGTGGTATTTACATCAAAAGAGGAGAAGCTTAGTAGATATATTGAGTATTTAAAGAGAGAGATTGATATATTAGTAGAGCATATAGATACATCAAGAGAGGTTATTCAGTTTCACTTTGGAGGAGGGACACCTACCTTCTATAAGGCTTTTGAGCTTGATGAGATAGTAACCTATATAAAGTCTAAATTTCCAAATTGGAGTAGTGATGCAGAGATTAGTTGTGAGATAGACCCAAGATTTTTTAATGAAGAGCAGATGAGAGTTTTTAAAAAGCATGGGTTTAATAGGATTAGTTTTGGTGTTCAAGATTTAGATGCTAAGGTGCAAAAAGAGATACATAGAGTCCAACCATTAGAACTTACTAAAAAAGCTGTAGAGTTAGCAAGAAGATATGGAATAAACTCTATTAATACAGATTTTATATATGGATTACCATATCAGACACTAGAGAGCTTTAAAAATACTCTAAAACTCTCAACAGAGCTAAATCCAGATAGAGTAGCTGTATTTAACTATGCACATGTTCCATGGCTAAAGAGAACTATGAGAAAATTTGATGAGACGACTCTACCTACTCCTGAAGTTAAACTACAAATCTTTAAATATACAATAGACTTTTTTGAAGATAGAGGTTATAAAATGGTAGGTATGGATCACTTTGCAAAACCTGAAGATGAGCTATTTGGAGCAATAAAAAAAGGTGAACTCCATAGAAACTTTCAAGGATATACAACAAAAGGTGGAGCAAATCTTATTGGAATTGGACTTACTAGCATTGGTGAGGGAGAGAGATATTATGCACAAAATACAAAAGATATGAAAGCATACGAAGAGGCAATAGATAATGGAAGAGTTCCTTTTGAGAGAGGTGTAATACTTAATGATGATGACTTTTTAAGAAAAGCTGTTATTATGGAACTTATGGCAAATTTTCATATAGATATAAAAAGGGTAGAGAGAGAGCATAATATTAATTTTAAAGAGTATTTTTCTAATGAGTTGGAAGATTTAAATGAGTTTGTAGAGAGTGGATTAGTTAATATTAGTGATGATGAGGTAAAGGTTAGTAGAACAGGAACACTACTTATACGAAATATAGCAATGCCCTTTGATAGTTATATGAAAAAATATATTAAGAGTAAAAAATCATTTTCTAAAACTCTTTAGGAATTGTTTTTAACTCCAATCATACTCATAAATCTACCACTACACCCATTTTCTCTTCTATATGAGAAAAAGCTATTAACTCTACATGAGGTACATATATTGCTTAATTCAATATTATCTTTAGTTAATCCACCCATAAGTAGCTGTTGATAGTTTATAAGAGGCAAATCTAACATATATTTATCTGCTATCTTATCAAAAGAATTTTTATAGTTAGTAAAATGTTGTGCTACTCTCCAATCAACCTCATAACAACATCTACCAATAGATGGAGCAATTCCTGCTATAATATTTTTTGGATTTGAGCCAAACTCGTTTCTCATTTTTTTTATAGTTTTAATAGTTATCTGTTCTTTAGTTCCTCTCCAACCTGCATGTATCGCAGATGCTATTTTTAATTTAGTATCAAATAGTAGAATTGGAACACAATCAGCAGTTAAGATAGTTAACATAATACCTTTTTGATTAGTAATTAGTGCATCACAATCTCTTATAGTCTCTTTCTCACTCTTCCAACCAATATTTTTTTTGGTAGATACTATAGCTATATTACTACTATGAGTCTGATTTGCTACTACAAAGTGCATATTAGAAAATCTATTTTGAATAGTTTTTCTATTGTATAAAATATCATTTAGATTTTGATTTGTATGGAGGGCTAGAGAGAAATCAAGAGGATATTTACTATTTTTAGTTGTAACTAAATGGATACAACTACTCTCTTTAGAGAGTATATTAAATGAGTAAATATCTTCCATTTCTAATCTTCTACTAATGATGAGCTATCATCATTATCAACATAAATCATTTTTCTTAGTTTATCTTGATATGCCTTTAAATCACACTTTTCCATATCTGTAACACCATCATCATAAGCTGCTTTTGCAACTGCAGAAGCTACCCATACTAGTACCTCTTTTGAGAATGGTGTAGGGATAATATGTTCTCTTCCATACTCCATATTTGGATTATTATAAGCAGCTTTAACATAGTATGGAACAGGCTCTTTTGCTAAATCTGCCAAAGCTCTAGCTGCTGCCATCTTCATATTTTCTGTAATCTTTTTAGCCCCAACATCTAAAGCACCTCTAAATATAAATGGAAAACCTAAAACATTATTTACTTGATTTGGAAAATCACTTCTGCCTGTTCCTGCAATTATATCAGGTCTTACTTCATGAATTAAATCTGGTGTAATCTCTGGTGTTGGATTAGCACATGCAAAAATAATTGCATCTTTTGCCATTGTTTTTACCATATCTTGAGATACAAGATTTCCAGAAGAGAGTCCTAACATCATATCAGCATCTTTTAATGCATCTTCAAGAGTTCTATCTTCTGTGTCTATTGCAAACTCCTGCTTATATCTATTTAGGTCATCTCTACCACTATGAATAACACCTTTTGAGTCTAACATTACAATATGTTTTACACCTAAATTTCTATACATTTTAGCACTTGCAATTCCAGCAGCTCCAGCTCCAATAATAACAACTTTAATATCCTCTATCTTTTTACCTGCTAAATCTATTGCATTTAAAAGACCTGCTGATGTAATGATAGCTGTACCGTGTTGGTCATCATGAAATACAGGAATATCCAACTTATCTTGTAAAATTCTCTCAATCTCGAAACATTTAGGAGCAGCTATATCTTCAAGATTAATTCCTCCATAGGTATCTGAAATTGCAGAAGCAACATTAACTATATCATCAATCTCGTGTACATTTAATATAACATCAACTGCATCAACATTTGCAAATGTTTTAAATAGAACAGCTTTACCCTCCATTACAGGTTTACCTGCCAATCCACCAATATCTCCTAAACCTAAAACTGCACTCCCATCAGAGATAACTGCTACGCTATTTCCTTTGTTTGTATATTTATATGCTAATTTAGGCTCTTTTTCAATCTCTAAACATGGATATGCAACACCAGGTGTATATGCCATTGATAACTCTTTTTGTGTTTTACAAGGTTTAGTTATGAGTGTCCCTATTTTACCTTTTTCATGATAAGCTAAAGACTCTTCTCTAAAATTTTCCACGATTTTTCCTTAAAGTTTTTCTAGAAGAAAATTCTATCATAATCTATATAAGATTAATAGTTATAGTTTGATTAATTTTTAAATTTTATTATATAATAAAAAAAGGTAAAGCTGTTGTGCATAAAATATTTCCATTTACAATAAGATTAAAAGAGAAAAAAATTTGCACAAAAAGCTTTGAGATAAAGTTTGATGTAGGTGCAACAGTTAGAGGTGTAGCTTTTGTTGATGCTATAAAATATTTTTTCTTTGCAGAGATAACACATAGAGGAAAAGCTATTAAAAAAGCAGAGGTTTTTGATGAAAAAGTTTTAAATCTTTATCTCAATTATAGCAAAAAATAATAATTTAAAAAAAATAAAATTATCAAAATATTTATAATTTAATCTCGTTATAATAAAAAATCGTATAATTTCATATTTCATAATAAAAGAATAGTTTTTTTATGATAAAAATATCAATATTAGCACAAAATTTAGGAATTTCTTACAGTATTTTATCTACTTAGCATAGAAAAGGTAAGATGGAATTTATAAAAGTCAATAACTTAAATTATATGACTTAAAAAACTTAAAATAAGATTAATTAAAGAGTTAGCTCCAACTATCTCTAATCCATATTTAACTCAAAAAGATATTGAGTATGCAATTGTAGAAGTATGGACAACTTATAGAAACAAAATAGATTTAATCAAAAAAAAGATAGAGTTTAAGGTACAGAGTAAAGTAGTTATAAAATATTATAAAAATAGCTCTAAACTCCATAAAAAAGGGGATTTACGACTATTTGAAGTAAAAAAAAAATTGACTAAATTCACTAAAGTTATAAGTTTTTTAGCCAGATATGGATATATTGGAATTGCCAAAAAGATAGCAAATGATTTAAAAAACAACAAATATAAAAATGATGCTAAAAAAGAGATTTTCTATAAAAATATTCTATATTTTCTAAATAAGTATGGTGAAGATAGACTATTGAAATTAGCTTTTCAAAAGAGAGTTAATATCTTTTATAGATACAATAAAAATCAACATCAGTTTATCTCACTATCTTTTACAACTCAAAGTAGAATTAAGCATAACATAGTCAATAAAAATAAAAATAGAGATAGTAAAATTCATAGTTTTATTTCTGTTGGTGGATATAAAAAAGAGTCAATTTAAGTATAAAGATAGATAAAAAAATATCAATAGCCAATAATATAATCTTTAAAAAACCAAATAGAAACCGAAATAAGAGAGTAAAATCAAATAGAGATAAAATTTTAGGAGTTGATATAAATATTAAAAACAATCTATTTGCAACTTCTGATGAGAATATAAATATAGATTATAATAGAAATCTCTTTAATAATTTTGTTAAATTTCTAAAAAAATTGGATAAAAGAGATAAAAATGAAGAGGGTAAAACTTAAAAATTAGGTAAAAGATACAAAAAAG
>JALWDJ010000082.1 GCA_027014605.1 Campylobacteraceae bacterium | reverse complement strand
ATTTTAACATAAATAGATAAAGGTAAAAGAGACTGAAGTGGAATTATGATATTATAATAAATAAAGAAAAATAGGTTTATTAAAATATGTTAATTTTAGGGAGAAAGTATAAATTTACTAAACTAGAACTTAATACTTTAAATAAAAAATTTAAAAATATTGTTATTATAAAATATAGAGATAGAGTTCAGAGTGAAATTTTACAAGAAATAGAAGAGAATATAAAAGATAATGAGTTTAACTTAATAGTGCTTAATACACAAGCATCTGTAGGAGATGATATTATTAGATATTTAATAAATTTGCAATTTAAAATAAGAGATAAAAAAATTAGAATTATTACTATAGAAAAGTTTATGGAGGAATTTTTAAAAAAGTGTTATATTCCAATAGACCAAAAAGATTTAACATTTTTAGAAAATATAAAACCATATAGTAGATATCAATATATTCTAAAAAAGGTTATAGACCTATCTATTGCTATACCTCTCGCTATTATTACTTCTCCTATTATGTTATATTCAGCATATAAAATAAAAAAAGAGTCTCCAAATGGAGGTATATTTTTTAAACAGTTAAGAGTAGGTAAAAATGGAAAAGAGTTTGAGTGTATTAAGTTTCGTAGTATGCACGAAGACTCATCATACTTTAACCACTACACCCAAGTAAATGACCCACGACTCTTTAAATGGGGAAAGAGTATGAGAAAAACACGAATTGATGAACTACCACAACTTATTAATGTTCTAAAGGGAGAGATGCATATAATAGGACCTAGAGCAGAATGGAATGAGTTAGTCCAAAGATATAAACAGGAAATTCCATACTATAATGAACGGCATATAGTAACCCCAGGTATTACAGGCTGGGCACAGGTAATGTATCCATATGGCTCAAACTCTAAAGATGCTAAACAGAAACTTATGTATGATTTATACTATATTAAACATTGGAGTTTATGGTTAGAGGTTAAAACTATTTGGAAAACAATAAAGGTTGTTATAAATAGGAGGGGGGTTTAATAGATTTTTTTTCTTTTTTTATTTTATAATTTGTTTTACAGTATTTTTAACAGAAAATTTATCTATTAAAAGTTTTTTTGCATTTTTCCCTATTTCTATTCTAAAATTTTTATTTAAAAGTCTTTTTGCATTTTTATAAAATAATTGATCTTCGCCATTAATAGTAACTAATCCAGCATTAAAATTTTCTAAAATATTTTTTAAATCATTACCAGAATTTATACTTCCAAGTATTGGTTTCTCTTGCAACATATAAGCCAAAAGTTTACCTGGGAAATTATGTGTTTTGTGATTTTTATTTAAAGTAAACAGTCCTACATCAAATTCTGATAGCATCTGTTTAAACTCTTGTTGATTTACTGAAGGTAGCAAAGTGATATTTTTTATATTTTGGCTTCGTATATTATCTTGTATAAGTTCATACTCATCACCTGCACCAACCAAAACAAAATGAGCTTGCTTTTCATTTTTCATATTTATAGCAAGTCTAACTATATTCATCATATCTTGAGCCTGACCAAGATTACCACCATAAAAAAATATAACTTTATTTTTTAATTTTAACTTTTCTCTATATTTATTATTCTTCTTATTAAACATATGTAAATTAGTCCAATTGTACATGACATCTAATGGTTTATCGGTTTTATAATAATTTTTAAACCATTCTAAATTTTTTTTTGACATTACCCCTATTTTATCAGCAACAGCATAATTTATTCTTTCAAAAAATTTAAAATAATATGTTATAGGAGAGTGTTTTTTAAGTATTTTATTATCTATAGTCCATTGAGGAAAAAAATCTCTTAGTATCAAATAGCTTTTCGCATTCCATTGCTTTTTTAGTATATAAACAAATAAACCAAAGAATATTGTTGGAGAGTAATAGACTATTAACTCATGAGGATTGTTTTTCAATATATTTTTTGTATATTTCCATGCATTCCAAGAAAGTAATGTCTCATTTATTGCTCTTTCTACTCTTCCTATATTTTTAATCTTACCTGAATGAAATCTATATATATTTACACCATCTAGTTTTTCAACTTTTACAGAAGAAACACTAATATCTGGAGTAATTACACTTACTTGATGACCTTGATTAATAAGTTCACAAGCCAATTCATGCATCATTTTTGCACCAACTTTTATGCTATCAGGCATATAATCATCTACAATAATGCATATTTTCATTTTAAAACTTCTTCCAAACTGTTTTATTTATATAATCAGTATAAGACAATATAACTCTTAATACTTTATCAGAAACATTAGGCATACTATAATCAGCTACTTGTCGTAAAGTATCATCCTTTTGAGTATCTAATACCTCAAGAGCTTGAAGTATTCTGTCTTTTTGGAGTCCAACCATCATAACACTTGTTTCTTCCATTGCTTCTGGTCTTTCATGTGCCTCACGAATGTTTAAAGCAGAAAATCTAAGTATAGATGACTCTTCACTTATTGTTCCACTATCACTTAAAACAGCTTTTGAATCTTTTTGTAATTTAACATAATCGTTAAATCCCATTGGTTTCATTAGAGATATTAAATCATTAAATTTTATATTAAGTTCATCTATTTTATTTTTTGTTCGAGGGTGTGTTGAAAATATTATGGGAAGTTTATATATCTCTGCAATAGCATTTAAACTATCTACTAAATCGAAAAAGTTCTTATCTGAATTTATATTTTCTTCACGATGAGCAGAAATGACAAAATACTGATTTTTTATTAACTGTAACTCTGATAATATATTTGAGGCTTGAATATCTTCTAATTTATTTATAATTACTTCAAACATAGGAGAACCCGTCTTAATAATTTTATCAGCAGGTAAACCCTCTTTCAGAAGATATTCTCTTGCTATATTGCTATATGTCAGATTTATATCTGCTATATGGTCTACTATCTTTCTGTTTGTCTCTTCTGGTACTCTTTGATCAAAACATCTATTCCCTGCTTCCATATGGAAAATAGGTATATGCCTTTTTTTTGCAGGAATTGCACAGAGACAACTATTTGTATCTCCAAGAATTAATATTGCATCAGGATTCTCTTTTTCCATAATAGGATCAATTGCTATCAAAATTTTACCAATGGTTTCACTAGCTCCCACACCAGCTGCATTTAAAAAATAGTCAGGCTTTCTTAAATTAAAATCATTAAAAAAGATTTCATTCAGTTCATAGTCATAATTCTGTCCTGTATGAACTAGTATATGATTAATTGCATTTGATTTTTCTAGCTTAGCAATAACAGATGAAAGTCTTATTATTTCTGGTCTTGTGCCAACTATAGTCATTACTTTTAATTTTTTTATCATTAATTTCTATACCTCTACAAAGTTTGTATCAGGTTTATTTGGATCATAATTTTCATTTGCCCAAATTAATAAAATCATCTCTTCATTACCTGTGTTAGTAATATTATGAGTATATCCAGGTATCATCTCAACTATCTCCAGTTCATTATCACTCACATTATATTGAATTATTTCATTACTAAAAATATCTCTAAGTTCAATTAAAGCATTACCTTTTATTACTAAAAACTTTTCATTTTTTGTATTATGATAATGATTTCCCCTTGTTATACCAGGTTTTGTGGTAGATATGCCTAACTGACCACTATCAATCGTTTTTAGTACTTCATAAAAGGTTCCTCTAGCATCTTTATGACCACTTAATTTATATGAAAATCTATTTTTTGGTAAATAACTAAGATATGTAGCATACAAGACCCTTTCAAATCCTATAGCTATATTTGGTATTAATAAAGTTTTTCTACTTTCTTTAAATTTATAAAGTAGTTCTTCTATCTCTCCTAATGTTTTTTTATATATCGTTTTAACTTTATAAAAAATACCTTTAGTATTATTTAGATATAAGTGTTCAATAAATGCATGTACAACATCTCCAATATAAACTAATATAAGTTGTGTATCTCTATTATTAACTTGAATATCAATATCTCTTGTAATATTATAACACCAAGTAGCTATTACAGAGTTATAATTGGGTTTTGACCATTTTCCAAATACATTTGGAAGTCTATATATAAAACAATTAACTTTATTTTTGATAGCATAATCTTGTATTATATTTTCAGCTTCTTCTTTACTCTTTGAATAGTCATTATTGTTTCCTACTTGAATTGATGATGAAAATAGTATAGGGATTTGCTTGTTATATTTTTCAATAATATTAACTATCTCTTTTGTAAGATTTGTATTACCTTCATAAAATTCATTATTATTTTTTGGTCTATTTACTCCAGCTAAATGAAAAATAAAATCTGCTTCTCGAATAAGTTTAACTAAATTGTCCTTAGTATCATCTCGCGTATATTTTAATATTTCAATATTAGGCATTTTCATCAAAGTAACTATAAGATTTTTAGCTATAAATCCATTAGATCCTGTAATTAATACTCTCATTATATAACTCCAAATTTTTTTAAATCATTTTGTATTTCATGTAAACTCAACAACATCTCTTTTAACTCTTCTTCATTAAGTCTATGAGTATTATGTGAATGATATTCATGTGCTTGGGTAATTACTTTTTCTCCATCTTCTACAAACTTATTATAGTTTAAGTCTCTACAATCTGCAGGAATTCTATAGTATTCTCCCATATCTATTGCTTTTACCATCTCTTCTTTTGTTAAAAGTGTTTCATAAAGTTTTTCACCATGGCGTGTACCAATAATTTTAACTTTATGCTCTGGTTTACCCAACAGGTTTTTTAAAGTATTTGCAAGAAGTTCTACCGTTGATGCTGGTGCTTTTTGAATAAATATATCTCCATTTACTCCATTACTGAATGCAAACATGACTAAATCAACAGCTTGATCTAAACTCATCATAAATCTAGTCATTGCAGGGTCTGTTATAGTGATAGTTTTGCCTTCTCGAATTTGCTCTATGAAAAGTGGTATAACAGAACCTCTACTTGCCATAACATTTCCATAACGAGTACATGCTATCATCGTTTCATTATCATTAAGATTCCGACTTTTTGCAACAGCTATTCTTTCCATCATAGCCTTACTTATACCCATAGCATTTATAGGATAAACAGCTTTGTCAGTACTAAGAACGATTACTTTCTTTACTTTTGCATTTATAGCAGCATTAAGCACATTTTCAGTACCTATAACATTTGTTTTTACTGCTTGCATAGGATAAAATTCACATGATGGTACTTGCTTTAAAGCAGCTGCATGAAATATAAAATCAACCCCACGAACAGCATCATTTACAGAATTTACATCTCTAACATCACCAAGATAAAATTTTAGTTTATTATTATTATATTTTTTTCTCATATCATCTTGTTTTTTTTCATCACGAGAAAAGATTCTTATCTCTTTTATATCTGTATCTAAAAATCCTCTTAAAACAGCATTTCCAAATGAGCCTGTTCCACCTGTTATTAGTAGTGTTTTATTTTTGAACATTTATTTTTCTCCTTTTAAATTTTCTAAATAGTTAATTATCTTTTTTATTCTTTGCTCTTGTGTTCCATAATGCTTTATCACTTCTTCTCCTCTGTTAACTAGTTTTTTTTGTAAACTTACATCTTTTATTAATGCATCTATTTTTTTTGCAGACTCTTTTTCATCAAAAGGATTAATATAAATAGCTGCATCTTTACAAATATCTCTCGCAAAACCTTTATCTGCTACAATCAATGGTCTTTTACTGGCAAATGCTTCTAAATAACTTGCAGAAAATGTTTCTAAAATACTTGGCACAAATATTAAATCCGATTTATCAAAAAGTTTTAATACTGTACTATAATTATAAGAACCAATATTCTCTATATAATCTTCAACTAAAAGTTTTTTACTTTCCAATTGTATTTTTGACCAGTAATCAGATTCAAAATCTATAGTTAATAAAAACTTAAATTTATACTTGCCATCGGAAATTAATTTTATATTTTTTGCTATCATTGGAATTAGATGCAAAACTTTATGAAGATAACCTGCAGCAGGTGTAAATATTGTAATAGTGTCATTAAGATTACAGATTGAGCTAGATAATGACTTGTAGTGATTTATAAATTCATTACCAATAGAATTTGATATAACATTTGTTTTATTTTTATTAACAAAATATCTATTAATAAATCCATTTCGAGATTCATCAGTTTGAAATATCCAATAATCAGCTTTTTGTGCATAAAAAGCTTGATATGCAATCAGTAGTATTACTTTAACTAACTCTCTCAAATTTTTACCAATTGTTAATGCTTGAAAATCAGCATGTGTAATATATGGATTACTAATACCCATTACATGAGTTTGTTTAAATCTAATGTATGCAGGTCCTGCCATTGTAAAAACAATATCTACATTCAACTTGTTCGCTAAATTAAAAAGGTGTTTTCTTTCTTTTTTATTTCGTGCAGGGGATGATTTAAAAAGATACATATTATCTGTACTGATTGACCATTGTTCTAATATATTTTTTACTTGAGGAGAAATAGCAAAAAAATAAGTATGCTTTTTATTTTCGATAGCATATTTTATAAATATAGCAGAATTTTTTATTCCACCACCTATATTATTTGTTGAACAATTAAAAAGTATTTTCATAGATTTATCTCGCTATATTCCGTTTTCTTAATAAAATCTATTAGATTCTTTTCATTTGTATAATCAAAATTATCTTTCGCAATTTCAAAAGATTTTTTTCGCATTAATGAATAATCTTCATTAGAAAGTGATATGATTTTATCAAAAATTTCAAGTATATCATTAATTTTATTTTTATTAAGTAAAAATCCTGTTTCTTTTTCAATAATATAATTTTTTATATCCCCTACATTAGAGGCAATCATGGGAACAGCATAAGATAAGGATTCAACAAGTTTAGTTGGAAAACCTGCAATAGCATATCTTTCAGATGGACGTATTAATATTGAAAAATGATAATTTTTGTAAAGTTCTTCTACTAATGAATTATCAACTTTCCCTTTAAAATTAATATATGGAGAAAACTGTGCTTCTGTATTCTTAATCGACATATTTTTGATATATTCATTTTCTGTTATTCCAAAGACATCAAAAAAGAATTTTCTATTATTCGTCTTATTAAACAAATTAATTGCTTCTATTAATTTATTTAATTGATCTTTTTTACCTGGATTTCCAATATATAATAATTTAATATTACTATTTATATCTAACTGCAAATTTACATTATTTGTTATATTTACTAAAAAAGGAATTTTTATAATATTTTTTGTTTTATCTTGATATGTCTTATAAAAATAATCAGATATTACAATTAAATTTCCTATAAATGGATTTATTATTCTCATCCTTATTGTAGTATCAATAGAAATAGGACCAAATTTTCCTCCAGCTAACTGATAAGAAGAATACCATTCTGTTATATCTAAAATTAAGTTTATTTTAGATTTTTTACAAAAGAACCAAAGTCTTAATAAAAATATACTACTACCATGATAAGCAATAATTGAAGAAACATTATTTAAATTTTGATTTTTTAAAAATTTTAATGTTTTAAAACCAATTTTTAAATAGTTAAAAAACTTATATATCAAATTGCCTTTCCCATTATTAAATTCATCTAGAGAAATATAAGAAAAATTATTATAGAATTTTCTTTTCATATAATCACTTTCATTTCCCCAACTTAAATATTCTACTTCATAACCATTTTTTTGTAGATACAACCCAAATCCATAAACTCTTTTTGCAGCTGCATCTCCTTTGGGAAAACGAAAAGCTCCTAATATAATTATTTTTTTCATTGTTTATTCCTAGTTAATATTTTTGTTATATAAATTCCAGATATAAGAAAATATGGTATAAAAATCCCTATATACCGATAATTTACAGTAGGGTTAATAAGCCATACAGTAAAAAATGAAACAATAACTAGTAAAAAATATTTAATACTTTTAGGGAGTTGTGTTTTTCTATTAAAAGTGAAATAAACAAATACACTAAATATAGAGATAGGCAAAAAAATCAAATTAAGGAAATTACCTGTTCTGTAAAAATAAAACATATCTTGTGAAAAAATATTTTTAAATGCCAATAGATAATCATAAAAATATTGCATTATTTTAACTGGATTTAAAAATAGAGAGCCGATATAATAATTAATATTCAATTCTCTTATTATTCTTGTTACACCTAAACCCATTGCACTTCCCATACTTCCCATGCTTATTATACTTATAGTATGCTCTAACATTACAGCCATTATAGCTGAAAACAAATAAACTATGAGCATTTTTTTTGACATACTTATCTTATGATATTCACTTAAGAAATAAAATACAAATGCAAATAACGGAAGTTGAATGCGTATTATTACAGATGTTATTGCCACAAGAAAAAAAATATAATATTTCTTTTTGGCTAAATAATAAACCAACATTAATACAAAAAGGATAGTAAAAATATCTTTATTAATTAATGATAAAAAGTAAAAGTTTATAGGATTAAATGTAAAAAATATTGATAAAAACAAAGGAAATTTCAGTACTTTAAATATTTTAAATACATAAATAGAACTTATACAATAAACTATATCATTTACAAAGTGTGCTAAATCTATATAATTATGAGTATTAAATATCTTACCTAGAATATAGTATATACTAGCAATACCTACATTATTTCCAAACACTAACATCTCACTTTTTCCATTTTGAATATATCCGATAAAATGTGTATATATTAAATGATCGTGTAAATTTGCATAATTTGAAGTCCAATTTGATGTTATTAGTATATCTTTAATATAAGTAAAATAATATATTTCATTCATAAAAATAAAAATAAAAATAAAAAATATATAAATTATAGTTGATTTATTAATCATTTTTATTTAAACCATTAAAAATATTTTTTGCTACAACTGTAATTATGATTGATTGAAAAAAACTGATAATAGCAATTATTTTTACTACTTCTAAAGCAGAAGAAGTGAAAGAACAAACACCAGCAAGTATTATTGTAAATATTATTTCTATAAAAAATAAATTTTTTACATTTTCTAATGCTCTGAATGCAACCCTATAAGGCAAAGAATATAAAAAAAATGCACTAGAAAATAAAAGGTAAAATATCATAGATTCGGCAAGTTTCCAATTATCTCCTAAAATTTGAATAATTATATTTGAAAAAGAGCTATAAAACACTATAATCGCGATTATAATAAACATATATTTTCTATCAAACCATACCCATTTATAAAAAACACTCCAATTTGATTTTTGGGCAAATTGATAATAATAGACCTGTGCTAAACTTGATGAAACTAATATTGTAGGAGCCCAAACTAAACGATTTGCAATTGAGTATTGTCCTACTATATTATCATTATAAAAATATGAAAAAAATAATAAAGCAAATGAAAAGTTTAATAAAGATACTAATTCTTGTGCTGTTCCATATATAGTAAATTGTTTTTTATCTTTAATATATTGAATCATATTTGTAAAATAAGTTTTTCTAAATTTAATTTTTCTTCTTTCTCTTAAAATTAAGCTTAATAAATAAATAGAAGAAAATGCTTCTCCTGCTATAACAGCAAATAATAATCCATTTGAAAATTCAAAAAATGAAAAAATAACTTGTAACATAATTATTATAATTACCCTAATTACATAAAATACTGAAATAACTGAAAAATTACCTTCAAAAACCAAATAACTTTTAAATGAATTTGTCAAAGATAAAAATAATGCAAGAATAAGTATTAATGATTTATTATAAAAATATAAAGGAATAATTGCGATTAGTGAGAACAATCCTATAAATATTATAATTCTAATTAAAGTTTCAAAAGCTTCTTTTTTATCTTTTGATAAAGGAATTAAAAGATGCATTTGCAATGTCATAATTGCCACTAAAATAACAGCAGATGCTTGTATAGTTCCTAATAATCCAAAATCATCTGGACTATAGATATGTGTTAAAAATAGTAATGATATTAATTGTAATACTTGTGCAAAAGAATTACCTTTTAATAATGATTTAACACTTTTTTTCATCTATTACTTATTATACAAAAATAGGTTAGGTAACAAATAGAAAGTATCTTTATCTAAAATCTCATAAAGCCTTGTCAAATCTACACCTCTTCTATTTAGCCTATATTTTTATCATTCCTAATAACTATAAAAAATATAGAATTGAGTGGTTTAAGTCGTTTTATAGTTTCAAACTTAATCTCTTCTATATTCAATATAATTACTCCTCTTTTACTTTCTATTAAATAATAATCAAAAACATATTTAGCTCTACTTAATTACAATCAAACTGAGTTAAAACTCAAAAAAATTATAATAAGTTTTATTGTTATTTAAGCAAATTTGCTATAAGATATTGGAAATAAAATTCAGAAGAGAATTTTACAAGAAAAGTTATTAATTTTAGCTTTAAAATTCTAATCTATCTGATTTTTATCAAGAGATGTTGGTAGCTGGACTCTTGAAAATTAAAATTTATTTTCAGGAGTTAGTTATTATGTCATTTTTCAATCCATTTAGAAACAATCAATCAGACCAATTAGATATTAGAGATATTGCAGACAATTTAGAAAATGTCGCAAAATCAGGAGATAAATTTAGAGCTACATGCCCAATTTGTGGCTCTAAGAGTGCAAGACCATTTATTCTATTTCCAAATGGAGGTTACTACTGCCACTCATGCAGTGAAAAGGGTAGCGTTTTTTCTCTTATAAAAGATGTTTTAAGACTTGATTTTTCAAATTTCAAAGATATTTTAAAAAAATTTAATCCATTTAGCAAAAAAGATGAAGTGAGTGAAAACGAAACACCAAACTTTCAATATCTACATGAGGTATTTCACCATCGACATATTATAAAGAATCAAGAGAAAATTAATAAACTTCTATATGAGCTTATTCCAGAAGAGACAAAAGATATAAATCATAAAAAAAATTTTAGCTATTTAGGTTATGATGAGAGAAATGATACCTTAGCCATTAGCCTAATTGATGAAGATAACAATGTCGTAAATATTAAACGACGAAAAGTTGGAGATATTAAGTGGATGGGATTAAAAGGTGGAAGTGGGAAGTTTTCACCTCATAGATTAACAGGTAAAAAATTTGTCTATATCGCTTCAGGAATTGCTGAATTTCTAATCTTAAACGCTTCAGAGTTAGACTATATTGTAATGCAGTCAGATGGAAGAGATATTAATTCTCTTCTTCCTCGTGATGTTACAGCTGTAGTTTTAGAAGACAATGATAAAAGAGATATTAAAAATCAAGAAGATGAACGATACAAATGTTTTAAAAATCCAAATCAATTTAACCCATTTAAAAGGAAAGTGACAGAAAAAATCACAGGTGAGAAGATTGCTATTGATTTTGAAAAGATTTTAAACAGAGAGGTAAAAGCTGGATATGATTTAAGAGACTTCGTTACAGAGCATACTCAAAATTGGCTTAAACTTATAGAAAAAGAGGTAGAAAAAGAGATTAAATTAAAAAAAGAAAGAGCAGAGGCAACTTTAAAAGAGAAGATATTAAGAGAGATTGAAGAGGCAAAAAAACCAAAAAAAGAGATAGTTATACCCTATGGTGAGAGATTTCCAGATTTTTTAGATATTAAAGATATTAAAAATGGTGTGATTGTCTCAAGACAACATACAGGAAAAACAACTGCATTTGAAGGAGTAGCAGGTACTTTAATTATTGTGCCAAAGGTTGAGCAGTGTAATGTATTTAAAGGAGATAGTACAGAGTATCTTTTAAAAAAAATTTTTCAAGATGGAGCGATTATTACTTTTTATAAATTTTATAGTCACTATAAAAGTAATGAAAAGTTTAAAGAGATGATAGACAGTGGAGAGATAAGATTAGTTGTTGATGAAGCACATGAGCTACTATTTAATCCAATAAAAGAGTTTCAACTCATCTACAGTTTAGATGCCATTTTTGTAAGTGCAACTTTAGAGAAATTTTTTAGAAGAGATTTACAAAGATATAAGTATAAACCAGCAAAACCTGATATAATTTATTATACAACGAATGGAGAACTACCAAAAGGTTATCGCTCTTTAGTATTTGTAGATAATGCAAAAGCACTTAAAGCAAACTATCCCCATAACTCTATAGTAGGAAAACAGTACAATTTTGATAGTGTAGATGTCCATACAACAACCAAAGAGACTGTATTTACAACAAGTGCATTAAGAGAGGGAGTATCTGTTAAAAATCCAAATTTTAATGCCTGTATGGTTTATGATAAGGGGTGCAGACGCTGGAGTACCAAACAGAAACTACAAGCTCTATATAGAGTAAGAGATGATAATGCCCTTAAGATTATATCAGCTCCACCAAAACCACAATATAAAAAACATATAGATTATGAGTGGTGGGAAAACTTTATAAAAAATCACACACAAGACCAGATAACCAATACAATTATGGGCGAACACTACTCAAAAATGATGGAGATAACTCACAAAGTAAATGGATATAAAACCGTTGATGAGTATAGTATTGTATGTTATCTAAGCCAATTAACACGAAATAATTATGATGAAGATTTTTTTAAATTTGTAGAGTACAAAGAGGATTTTGAACCATTAGAGATAGAGACAAAAGTGGAGAAAAAGAGTTCAAAAGATGATGAGTGCGAGATAGAGTACTGTTTTACTCATACTTTTGAAGATGGGGAGGAGTGGATTGTTCCAGAAAAAAAGAGAAGAGCATTTAATAGATGGCTAGAGCATAACAAGAGTGGATTTATAGACAAATTATTAAAATTCAATAGCTTTAAAAATCTAAATACAATCTATAAAACAAGCAATGTAGCCAAAACAGTCAAAGCCCAATACAATAGACTCCATAAATATAGAGGTGAAAGATATAGTATAGATAAATTCTTAAAGCTCATAAGAGGTTTAGTTCAAGTAGAGATGATAGATGATAAAACAGGAAAAACAATCCAAAGAGTAGGCTCAAAGACAGATTTAAAAAATATATCCATAAGAGTCGTAGGCAGATGTGCAATTAAAGGGATTAAAATCATTAAAAAAGTAAAAAAGCTAATAAAAGAGATTAAAAAATGGCTGGATAGTTTTATAGACTTCAAAAAGCCACCAAAACCCCGAGATATAGAGATTTTAAAAAGATTAGAAGTAGAGATTAAAAATGGTAATTATTATAATATTATGAGAGCTTAAAATTATAGGACTAAGAAGTGTTAGAAGATATAGAAAAAAAAGGAGAAAAAGTAAGAGATAAAATGATGGTAGTTTGAAAAATTTAGAACCTTACATCTCCACTTTTTAATCAACAAGGCTATAAATCTCTTAACTCTTTTATCTCTTTAACACTAAGTCCTGTTGTTTTAGAAATAAACTCTATATTCATATTTGCTAATAGTAGATTTTTAGCAATTTCAACCTCTCTCTCTTTTTTACCTTTTTCTACTCCTTTCTTAATTCCTATTTGTTTTCCCTCTTCTATCCCTTTAAGTTTTGCTGTATATAAAAGAGAGTTTTTATACATCTTATTCTCCTCTTTTCTCTTATAGATAGCTCTTGCCTTATCATCTAGTTTCATAATATCTAGCGTCTCTTTAGCTTCGCTTAGTCCTTTTGCCTTAAAGTCACTCTTTATTTCTTCATTTTTTAGAAAATAAATCCACTCATCAAGGCTATTTTTAGCAATATCATTAAATTGATTTACTCTTAAAATATAATATTCAGGATATATATCTGAAATTGTATCAATATTAAAATCCTCTTGTTGTCTTTTTGAGGGTCTTAAAATATCATCTTTTTTATGCAGTCCTCTAAACTCTGTCTTTCCATAATATACATAATCTTCACCTTGTCCTAAAGCAAAATAGACAATATTAACAGAGTAAACTTTTTTAATATTTTTATAGCCACTATCACCTTTTGATATATACTCTGTAATTAGCTTAGATGAACCATAGAGCATTCTTTGAAAATAGTCAATTTCACTACTGTATTGAACCTCAATTAAGATAAGTTGCCCTTTCTCATTTTTAGCCAATAAATCAACTCTATTAAATTTATCATCTTCATTTTCTTGATTTGCTTCGCTCTCTAAAACCTCTTCTATCTTTACATCAAATTTTAGAAGTTCAGTTAAAAAGCCCTCTAAGATAACAAAATTTGCTTTTTGTCGTAAAATCTTTTTCATTGCCCAATCAAAACTTACTAATTTTCGTGACATTTTAAACTCTTTTTTTGGATTGATTATATCATAAACTATATTACTCATAAATAAGGGCATATTTCCTAAAAAAGTATAAACTACTTATGAAATATGCCTTTTTGTAAAATATTTTTCAATATTACCAAATATCAATAGTAAAATATCTTTTTGAGCAAATATACTATTTATTGCATCAGCCATCTCATATTCATCATCATATTGATGAGCAATACTATTTCTAGCTTTTCTTAAAATATACTATTTCTTATAATCAATAATTTCAACATCTATAATATCATCACTATTTTTATTATCTGATTTTTTTATCTTGCTATTTTTAGATGGTATTGTACCACCTAATTGTAAAAATAGGGAGTATAAAAGTGCAATTAGACCTAAAAAATCAGAAAAAACCCCCGGAATAATTAAAAGTATTGCTCCTAAGAAGTAAGATGTGGCAGAATTATGAAAAGTATCAATATTTAGTTTGCCTGAAGATAGAGAGTTAAAACTATTTAAGATAGATAAATGAGCATTTTTAAGTAGTCCCATACCTATAATAAAAGTTATAACTATCCATATAACAGAACCTAAAAAACCTATTTTAGAGCCAACAGCAAGAGAGAAATATAGTTCTAAAAGAAAATATGGAATAATAATTAACATCTAAGTCACCTTTTTTATAATTTCTGCTACAGCACTATCTAAAGATAGCTCCTCTTTAACTAAACCATCTCTTTTAATAAGCTCTATCTTATTATCTTTTATATCATTTCCAATAATAATGGCATAAGGAAATCCAATTAACTCAAAATCTTTCATCTTCACTCCAAAGCCACTCTTTTTATCTACTCTATCATCTAAGATTATAGATATACCCTCTTCTAATAGATTATTATATAGTTTAGTAGCTACCTCCATCTGATTTTTATCTTTAGCCTTAGCTACAATAATATCAATTAAAAATGGTGCAGACTCTTTTGTCCAGATACAGCCTCTATCATCATGGTTCTGCTCTATAATCCCTGCTAAGAGTCGGCTAACGCCAATACCATAAGTTCCCATAATAAAAGGCTCTAATTTTTGGTTTCTGTTTAAAAACTCTGCTCTCATAGGTTTAGAGTAGGTTGTACCCAACTGAAATATGTGACCTGCCTCTATCCCTTTTGTTTTAGTAAGCTCTCCCCCACACTTAGGACAACTCTTTTCATTCTCATCTAAAACCTCAATATTAGCTCCAAACTCACAACTACTACAGACCATAATAGTATCTTCACCACTATCGGCTAAAATCATAAACTCTTTAGAGCCACTTCCACCAATAGCTCCACTATCAGCCTCAACCACTCTAAAATCTAAGCCTAATCTTCTAAATATCTTTTTATATGTCTCCTCCATAAGATTAAACTCTCGTATCATATCTTCTGTTGAGGAGTGGAAACTATAGGCATCTTTCATTAAAAACTCTCTAGCTCTCATAAGTCCAAATCGTGGTCTAACCTCATCTCTAAATTTCCAATTAATCTGATACATATTTACAGGTAGTTGTCTATGACTCTTTACTGTTTGTCTAACAAGATTTACCATAGCCTCTTCATTTGTTGGACTAAGTACAAAACTATTCTCATGTCTATCTTTAAATCTTAAAAGCTCTTTTCCAAACTTATCTGCTCTGCCTGTCTCTTCCCATAGAGTAATAGGTGTTACTATTGGAAGATGTACCTCTTGACAACCTGCCTTGTCTAACTCATCTTTAACTATGGCTCTAACCCTATCTAGTGTAATTTTTCCTAATGGTAGAAAATTATATAGTCCACTTCCACCAGATTGTTGAATAAATCCTGCTCTAAGAAGGAGTTTATGAGATGGCAGTATGGCATCATTTGGACTCTCTTTTGTTGTTGGTATTAATAGTCTTGAAAACTTCACTATATATATCCTTTTTTATGGTGTTCTTGCTTATATTTTTTTATATCTTTCTCATCTATTTTTATATTAAATATCTCTCTTATAGCCTCAACTCTCTTTGCTGATGTACTCTTAGATGAACACTCTCTTAAGTTTTGAGTAGCATTATGTAAAAAACGGTTAAACATCTGTTCTGCCATCTTCTCCATATTAGTTCTATACTCTTGTGGCACAAATTTTTTCTTTATAGCTCTATTAAGCTCTTTAGATATAGCATCTTTTGCTTGAAGTCTCATATCTTTTATAATTGGCTCAATAGATAATGCTCTAAGCCACTTATAGAACTCATCTCTATATCTATCTACTATATCTCTTGCTCTATTTGCCTGTTCTGCTTTGAGTGCATAATTCTCTTTTGAGATACCCTTTAAATCATCTATTCTAAATAGTTGAAGTCTATCTAAATTCATATCGTCAATATCTCTAGGAATTGCCATATCAAACCATACTCTATCTATATTATCATTCTCTATCATCTCTGATTTAATAATAGTATCTTCTGATGAGGTAGCAGAGAAGAGTAAACGATATTTATTGAGATATTTATGAAGATGTTCCATTGTATCAAATCTTACATCATCACCTAACTCTTTTGCAATAGCTTTTAATTTATCTCTATCTCTACCCAATATTATAATATCACACCCTAATCGCAATAGATTTTTAATAGCAATTAAGCCCATCTCTCCAGCACCAATCACAACAGCACTCATACCTGTAATATTATCTCCATATATCTTATATGCTTGTGTTACGGCAACTGAAGCTATAGATAGAGGGTAACGAGATATATCTGTTACATTTCTAACTTCAGCTGCACACTTAATGGCATAGGAGATTACACGGTTTAGTTTTGCACCTGCCGTTCCATTTTGGTATGAGAAGCGAAAAGCATCTTTAACCTGTCCTGTAATTTGAGACTCACCAATAACAAGTGACTCTAGTGAAGATACAACTGCAAATATATGTCTAATTGCCTCTTTATCATCATATCTTCCGTCCATTCCCTTTAACTCAAAAAAACTAAGTCCAGATTTTAGACTAAGCATTCCAAGTATTGCATGATAACTTGAAAAGGCATCTTTTGTAGCTATGACTATCTCTACCCTATTGCAAGTAGATAATATATAAGCCTCCTCTATAAACTCAAACCCTGTAAGCTTATTTAGCATTGTAGCTATCTCTTCATTAGATGAAAAAGCTAACTTCTCTCTTAAATTCTGTTCACAATTTTTATGGTTAAATGAAACAACTTGATATGACATATTAGAACTCTCTTTCTATCATGGCTCTTGCAATATTAGATAAATCTCTCTCTCCAACAGACTCCATTAACTCTATTGCCTCTTCTATAAGCTCTTTTGCTTCGTTATAGGATTTTTCAATAATTCCATACTTCTTCATAGCACTCTTTATCCATAGAGCCTCATCTTCACTCAATCTCTTTTTATGCAGACACAGAAGATACTCTCTATCTTCATGAGCTAAGACCTCATATAGATACATATATGGAAGTGTAACTTTTCCCTCTGTAAAATCATGAAGAGTAGGTTTTCCTAAAGTTTTACTATCTGAAGTAATATCTAAAATATCATCTATCATCTGAAAAGCTAATCCTAAATTTCTCCCATATTTTCTATAGGCATCTCTTGGTTTTCCAGCTAAAATAGCTCCAGCCTCTGCACTAGCCTCCATAAGTGATGCAGTCTTTTGGTATAACATCTTTAGATAGGCATCTCTATTGGTATGAAATCTCTTAGATAACTCAACATCAGCTAACTCACCTAAACTAAGCTCTACAACAGCATTTGAGATAACTTTTGCTATAAGAGGTGATATATCTATTAACTCAAAAAAGGCTTTAGAGTAGAGTATATCTCCCATCATAATAGCACTCTTGTTTCCATCACTAGCATTAACAGATATTTTACCTCTTCTAGTATTGGCATCATCTATTACATCATCATGTAATAGACTAGCTGTATGAATTAACTCAACAGTTGAGGCTGTCTTAATAGCCTTTATGCTATCTCCTGCAATCTTTAAAATCAACTTTGTGCGTAATCGCTTACCTTTTGACAGTTTTTTATAGAGCGATAAGACTCTCTTATCTTTAAGCTCTCTAATATACTGCTCTATTTTTCTCTCAACGGCACTTATCATTTTACTATTCGCACTGAGTAACTATGTTACCTACAAGCTCTATATATAGACTATTTGTTCTATCATCTAACTCTTTATCTATAACCATATTTCTCATAAGTCTCTCATGTTCCTCTTCAAGACCCTTCTCTTCTAAAATCTTTTCAGCCACAGCAAATCGTCTAAACATCTTATCTAACTCCATCTCTACTATATTTTGATTAGCAGTTCTAGCAATCGAGAAGAAATTACTCTTTGGTGTTCCTACAAATGCATCATCATCGTCAAAAATATTCATCTTATCTCCACTTTTTTATTTAGATTATATCAAATTAATAGATAACTATTCACTTAATCGCTTAATATTAGCTCCAAGTGATAGAAGTTTGCCCTCAAGGTTATCATATCCTCTATCAAGATGGTATATTCTTCTTATATTTGTAACCCCTTTTGCAACAAGTCCTGCTAAAACTAGTGCTGAACTAGCCCTTAAATCTGTTGCCATAACATCAGCTCCATTTAGCTCTGCTACAGGTCGAACAGAGGCAACACTACCTTTTAACCATATATCAGCTCCCAATCTATTAAGTTCACTCACATGCATAAAACGGTTCTCAAATAGTCTCTCTTCAATAAGAGACTCACCAATAGCCATTGTAGCTACTGCCATAAATTGAGCCTGCATATCAGTTGGAAATGCGGGATACTCTGAAGTTATAATGTTTACAGGTTTTAGTCGGCTAGTTGGATAGATTGTTAACTCTTTCTCTTTTATATCAAAACTACACCCCATAGCCTCCAATTTATCTATTGATGATTGAATATGTGTAGGATTTATCTCTTTTAGAGTAATTGAGGAGTTTGTAATTGCTCCAGCACATAGATATGTACCTGCTTCTATTCTATCTGGAATAATTTTTATATCTTTAAATTCTAAAGGTTCTTGGTTAGTTCCATAAATAGTAATAGTGCTTGTTCCAATTCCTTCTATCTTTACACCTGCATCTCTTATAACTTCACATAGTTGAACTATCTCAGGCTCTTTTGCTGAATTTATAATAGTTGTCACACCTTTGGCTAAAGCTCCTGCCATAATAATATTTTCAGTTCCACCAACTGTAATTTTATCAAATACTATTCTAGCTCCTTTTAGTCCATATGGTGCTTCAGCTCTTACATATCCACCTTTTATCTCAATCTTAGCACCCATCGCTTCAAGTGCTTTTAAGTGTAAATCTATAGGTCTTTGCCCAATAGCACAACCACCGGGGAGACTAACTTCACACTCTCCAAATCTAGCTAAAAGAGGTCCTAAGACTAAAATAGATGCTCTCATCTTAGATACAATCTCATATACAGCTTTAGTTGAGTTTATATTAGCATTATTAATAGTAACAGTTGTTCCATTATGCTCTATCTCTCCACCTAACATTTTTAATAATTTTAATAGAGTTCTAATATCTACAACATTAGGAAGATTTGTTAATTTTACAGGTCTGTTTGATAAAATTGTACTTGCAATTAGAGGAAGAGCTGAATTTTTTGCACCAGAAATTATGACACTACCCTTTAGGGTACTGCCACCTATAATTTGTAAATAGTCCATTATATATATTATCCAATTAATTTTTATTTTTATAATTTTATCAAAATTAATATAATATAACTATTTTTTAATCTCTCCACTCATATCATACTTATTTAGATAACCTCTTGGAGTTAGAACAAGTCCATTTTTTGTTAATCTAGTTTGAGAGTTACCCACAATAATTAGAGTGGACATAGTAATCTCTGAGTGATTAATATCTTGTTTGATTAAATCTGTAGTATCTGTTATAGTAATCTTCTCTTTATCTCTTCCAACATGAGATGCAATTATTGCAATTCTCTCTTCTCCTTCACTTAGAGCTTTTAGAAAATTTTGATATGGTAAAATTCGCTTTCTTGATTTTGGATTATATATCCCTAAAACCATATCAGCATCTAAACAGTTTCTAACTCTATTATCTATAATATCTATATCTGTTAACTTATCTGATAGAGATATAACTGCAAAATCTTGGCTAATAGGCGCACCAATCCTTGAAGCTGTTGCTAAAAAAGATGTTACACCTGCAATAGATATTAGCTCTATCTCGTCCCATAAATCCTGCTTATCAATTAGCTCAACTATTAAAGTTGCCATTCCAAATACATTAACATCTCCATTTGAGATAATACAGGTTATCTTTCCCTCTTTAGCATAATTTATAGCCTCTTGACATCTAGCAATCTCTTTTGTCATTCCAGACATAAAAACAGGTTTATCTCCTATTAGCTCTTTTAGCTCTTTTACATAGTTTCTATACCCTACAACTACTTCACAATCCTCCAATGCCCTTAGAGCCTCTGTTGTCATATATTTAGTGCCACCTGCACCAGAACTTAATATATATAATCTCTTTGCCACTATACTGCTCCTGCTATTGTTATTTTTCTATTATAAACCTCTTTTTTTATAATAAGCTCTTGATAGTTTGAGCCTAAAATGGCAGTAGGCTCTGCTACTCCCTTTAATCCAAAAAACTTTGTAGAGGCAGATTTTGAAAAGCTATCTTGAAATGAGTTTATATCCTCTTTAGTAAAAAACTCTATCTTAAAATTATACTCTTTTGCAAAATCTAATAGTCCAACCTCATCAGATTTAGCACTAAATGAGTTAATATTTTTAATATCCTCTAATTTTAGATTATACTTTTCTAAGAAATCTAAAAAAGCCTCTCTAATCTCAATAGAGCTAGTTCCTCTATTACACCCAATTCCTATAGATACTTTTGGTATAAGAGTTAAAGAGTTAGATTTAACTAATGGAGATATAACAACTCTATCTAAATCAATACTACTAAAGTCAACCAATTTTAGGTTTTTTCTATCTGGAATAGAGTCAAATATACTCTTATATGTTGCAACTTTAACCTCTTGCTTGTTTAATAGTCTATTTGAGATTTTGGCTAAAGCTTTTAAATTTTCAATTCTCCAATCTCTCTTCTTAGCTAACATCTCAAATGCTATTGTATTAGTTTGGTCAGTTGCAGTTGAGATAAAATTAATAGCATTTGGTAGTCTCTCTACTAAATCATTTGCTAATTCATTTGCTCTACCTAAATGTCCACTTAGGAGAGGAACTATCTTATCTAAAGCTAGATTAATTACCAATATAGCTGGGTCGCTAGATTTATCTCTTAGAAGAGGTGCAATTTTTCTTACAACTGCACCAATTGCTAAGATACATAGTATGGCATCATATCTCTTCCAAGCTAAAGGTAGAATATCATCTAATTTATTATATATTTTAAGATTATCTAAATTATGTTTTAAATTTTTCTTTCCATATATATCAACCTCATAACCATCTAAATAGTGCATAAGCCTAGAAGCACTATTTAGACTTGGTTGATTAATAGTTACTACTGCTATTTTCTTCACTATTACTTTTTATCTTCTCTAGGTAGAAATTTACCACAACCCTTCTCTGGTGTTCCACCAAAGCTTTTTACCTCTCTTGCCGTTCCATTTTCATATATAACTGTTCTTTGACAATTAGGTGACTCTTTACATCTATCATTACTACAACCAATATCATTTGGTACTGCCATTTTAACTCCTTAGTTTTTTAGAATAGTAGCTAAAGTTCCTTAAGATTTTAAAAGAGGCTTTCGATATAGATGTGACTCTATACTCTCTTGTTGATATAGAAAATCTCCCAATAGTATAACTGCAACCCCTTTAATATGGGAGACTCTCTCCTCTATATCCTCTAGTGTTCCTCTATATACTCTCTCATCTTTCCATGTAGCCTTTTCAACTACCCAACATGGAGTATCTAATGGATAATCTGCCTTTAATGCCTCTCTTTTTAGTTTTTTAATAAGTGTAATAGATAGATAAAAGACTAATGAGGAGTTTTTACAAGCTAAAATATTTTTTAGACTCTCGGGATTTGGAGTTCTTCCTTCTACTCTTGAGATAATTAGAGTTTGAGATACCCCTGGAATTGTATATTCTATCCCTAAACTTGCACTTGCTCCAAAACTAGCTGTGACTCCTGCTATAACTCTATACTCTATATTTTTACTCTTTAGAAATGCTATCTGTTTAGCGATAGTTGAGTATAGAGATGGGTCTCCTGTATGTACTCTTGCTACTATTTTATCTCTATACTTCTCTAAAAAATCAAAGATTTGAAGATATTTCATACCTTGTGAGTCCTCTATAATAGCATCCTCCTTGCACCACTTTAAAACCTCTCTTGGTACAAGTGAGCCTGTATATAGAACTACATCTGCCTTTTGTAAAATCTTTTGAGCTTTAATTGTAATAAGCTCTGGGTCACCTGAACCTGCTCCAATAAAATATATCACTCTTTTATTACCTTTATTTGGAAAAGTTGTCTCTCTGGCTCTATTAAATCCAATTTTCCTTTATATGTGGTTAAAGATAGAGATATAACACTATACTCTATATTAGCACTATTTAAAACGCTCAACATCTGAGTTAGATTTTTAAGTGTAATAGCATTAATTAATATAACTCCACTACTATTTAATCTATTATATAGATATGGTAGTTTAGATATTACCTTTTCGCCTCCACCACCTACAAAAATTCTATCTGGATTATCCTCTATAGTATCAAATATCTCCTCTGCATCTCCCTCGAAAAGAGATGTATCACAAACAAAATGATATGATAGATTTTCTTTTATAAAATTGGCTCTCTGTGGTTGCTTTTCAAATAGAAGAGTCTTTACTCTATATCTCTTAAATGCCTCAATAGCACAACTACCACTACCAGCCCCAATATCCCAAAGTATCTGATTGGCTCTTAGGTCAAGATTTTGAAGTGATAGATTTCTCTTATACTCTTTTGTTATCATTCCTCGCTCTGTTTTAAACTCAAAATCTCTACTTATTGGTAATTTTGGAGTAAAGAGTCTTTTAATTAATAAGACAAAAGGCTTTCTTAAATCAAATCTTCTATAACCATTTCCAAATATATCTATATGCTCTATTACCTCATTACTATAACCGAGTTTATACCCAATAGTAACTTCTATATCTCTGCTATTTAGATATTTTGTAGCCTCTCTTATTTTATCTATACTAAATCTATCACACAGAATAAAGGTATATCTATTTGTTAAAAATCTGGTTAAATCTATTCTATCTCTTCCATGGAGTGAGAAATAGTCAACCTCACTTTCACTTATCATCAATTTTTCTAAAAGATAATCTTTTGATGAGGTGTTATTAACTATTTTAACCATATCTTTTGGCAACTTCTTAGCAATTAATATACCTGCACTAAAAAAAAGGGGTGAACCTGTGACTACATATAGAATATTCTCTTCTCTATAATTCTCTAAAATATACTCTTTAGCATCTCTAAAGTTTAACTTTAAAAGATTTTCTCTCTCCTCTTGAAAGTTCTTATCACATACTACTCTATCAAATCTATCTATATCTATTGATGAGAGATTACTAAAATTATAATCTCCCATTCCATTACCTATAACTGTTAACACCTAAGCTCTTTTTTAATAAAAATTATATCAAAATAGCTTTTAATAATTAAAATAAGAACTTGACAATATAATTCAAACGAAGTAAAATAAATTTTAAAAAGGAACTTTAATGTTAACAAGAAAAGAAACTTCTATTAAAATTACCCTTATTGTTTGGAATGAAATCAAAGAGATATTTAAAGAATATAATCTTAGAGTTTAGATACTATAGTTGTATAAATATTATAATAAGAATTGATTGTAAACTAGTAATGGATAAAATTACACAATTAGCTAAAAAGAGAGAACCTTTTTTATTTATTATCTCTTATGATAAGAGTAGAAAAATCATAGAACCTCTTAAAAATATTATGAATAGGGATATTTTTTTTAAGATAGATAACTATAGAAACTACAGAGCCAAGCCAATAGATAAAAAATTCTTTTTTCAAAAGTCTATAGTTGATTTTAATCTATATAGAGAGTCTCTAAATAGAGTTTTAGAAGAGATTAAATCAGGAAACACATATCTTTTAAATCTAACATTTAAGACTCCAATAGATACAAATCTATCTCTATTTGAGATTTTTAGATATTCAAAAGCAAAATATAAACTATATTATAGAGACGAATTTATATGTTTTTCTCCTGAAAAGTTTATAGAGATAGAAGATAATATTATCTCTACATATCCAATGAAGGGTACTATTGAAGCAAATATTTTAAATGCAAAAGAGAAGATATTGTCTAATCAAAAAGAGATGGCAGAACATATTATGATTGTTGATTTAATGCGTAATGATTTATCCATGGTTGGAACTAATATTAAAGTAGAGAAGTTCAGATACATAGATAAGATAAAAGCAGGAAATAAGGAGCTACTTCAAGTAAGCTCTAAAATAACTGCTAAACTATCATATAATTGGAGAGATAACTTAGGAGAAATATTAGATAAAATTCTACCTGCTGGTTCAATTACAGGTACACCTAAAAGAAGTACAGTTGATATTATAGATAAGATAGAGAACTATAATAGAAGATTTTATACAGGTGTATTTGGAATATTTGACGGAAATAATCTATACTCTGCTGTTATGATACGATTTATTGAAAAAGAGGAAAATAGACTCTACTATAAGAGTGGAGGTGGGATTACTATTGATAGCTCATTAAAGAGTGAATATAATGAACTAATAGATAAAATCTACCTCCCAATTTAAATTATCTTATTTCTTTTTAGGAATTGTAATTGTTAAGACTCCATTTGTATAATCACTTGTATATTTTGAGCCATCAGCATCTTTTGGAAGAGTCATTCCTCTTTGAATTACACCTAAATGTCTCTCTTGGAAAATTACCTTATCACCCTTTTTTTCCTCTTTTTTATCTTCACTCTTAGCTTGAACGCTTAAATAGTTATCTTTAATATCTATTTTAATACTATTTTTATCCATTCCTGCTAAATTCATCTTTAATTCATACTTGTCACCCTTATCAACTAAGTCTGTGTCTGGAGAAAATGAAAAATCTTTTGTTGTAAGAGTAGGATTTAATTTCATCTCTTTAAACATATTATTATGAAGCTCTTCAAACATTTTATCCATATCAGCTTGTATCTTTTGGAAATGTTTGATAAGAGGGTCATTTTTAAATAAATCATATCCTGTAATATTTGAGTCTGCATAAGCTAGACTCAATGGGATAGTAATTAATGCTATTTTTATTAAATTTTTCATATTTATCCTTTATCTATCTATTTTATTGATATATTTCTAGCTTTTCTAGTCTCTTCTTTCTCTAAAGAGATATATAATCTTCCATCTTCATATTTAGCAGATATTTTATCTCTATCTACATCTTTTGGAAGTATAAAGCTTCTTGAGATTAAACCATAACTACTCTCACATAGATAATAATCTTCCTCTTTTACATCTTTTTTAGTTTTTCTTATAGCATTTACAGTTAAGTAGTCATCTTCAATTTTTATCTCAATATCCTCTTTTTTAACACCTGGTAAATCTACCTCAATATCATAAGTATCACTACTATGTCTAGCAAAATTTGCTAAAGGTAGATGTCTTGCTACATTACCCAAAGCCTCTTTTGCAATATCTAAACCTTTCTCTACATGTTCTTCTACACTATTAACTAATTTCTTTCCGTTTTCAATAATTTTATCTTTTGTAACAGCCATTTTAAACTCCTTATTACTTAATCTCAATCTTTTTACTTGAAGTATCAACTTTTAATTTAGGAATTGTTATCTCTAAAATACCATCATTAAATTCTGCTTCAATATTTGAAATATCAACTTTTTCTGGAAGTGTAAATGAACGAGAAAATACTCCATATCTACTCTCTATCTTTTGATAATCCTCATCTTTTACCTCTTCTCTAACTTTTCTTTCACCAGAGATAGTTAAAATATTACCATCAACTTTAATATCAACATCACTCTTCTTAACTCCTGGTAACTCCACTTCAATATGGTAAGCCCCTCCTGTCTCTCTAGTATTTACCTTTGGTATAAAATCAACAAGCTCTTGCTCACCTCTTTTATCTTCAATACTATTTATAATAGAGTTTATAAGGTCAAAACTTCTTCTAATATCATTAAATGGTTCATATCTTCTTACTAACATTTTTCATCCTTTTTTTATATTTTTTTATTTATGGTGAAATTATATGATATAAAGAGGAAAAAGAAATGCCACTTTAGTGGCATTTTAAATCTTTTTTTAGGTTAAAAGCAGTTGATTTGACTCTTGAAGAAGTTTTTTCACATCTTTAATATATATCTTTTTTCTCCGATTTTTAATAATCTCTCTCTCCTCCAACTCTTTTAGATGTCTCTCTACTACATTTCTAACTGTACCTATAAGCTTTGCAATCTCTGTTTTAGATAAATTTTGAAGTAGTTGATGATACTTATCATTAGGATTTATATTTCTTAGAAGTATCTTAGATAATCTTTCAGATGTTGGAAGAAGTGATAAATCTGTAGCTAACTCCTCTGTTTGACGCATTTGTGAAGCTATATATGGGAAAAAGTGTCTATTAAACTGCTCATTAGTTTTTAACCACTCTCTAACTTTACCTATAGGTAGTTCTAAAAGCTCAATATCTTCTAAAACCTCATACATAATATCATGTGGCTTTCCATCAAGAAGTATTATTGTATCAAACATATCTCCTGTTCTATAGATAAATATAGTCTGTTCTTTTGAGTTCTCTAAATTTATCTGATAAGTTTTGATTTTTCCTTTTAGTACAATATAAAAAAATTTTTCTAACTCTCCATTTAAAAATGGAGTCTCTCTTCTTTTATATGATACTACTTTTCCATATTTTATAAAGTTCTGTTCGAAACTCTGGTCTAATCTATTAAAAATTTCAATATCATATCGTTTCATATAATTATATTTCCTTTTCTGTTAGTATATCTAAATCTATAACCAAACTCCATTTTTTATATAGTAGCTAATTGGATATAGTGTAACTAAAACTATATATAGAGTATTAAAGATTAAAGAGTATCTATAACTATTAGAAGCATCTTCTCCTAAAACCTCCATAACTCCAGAGTTTAATCCATTAAATGAGCCTATAAATAAAAGAGTATAGATTAGATAGCCTATGTAATAGTAATCTTTTTGTAAAAAGCAGAATGGACAGTGATGTGTTGGCAACTCATATATATATGTACCAAAAAAAGAGATTAGAGTTATAATAGAGATAATTATAAATAGTATATTTGTTACTGCAAATAGATATTTAATTCTATGTTTATAAAAAATAAATAGAAGTAGAGAAGTTATATAAAAAATAGTCAATAGTATAGTTGGTTCTATTCTAATAATATCACCTATTGGAGATTGAGCTGAAGATGAGAATAGTGTACCACAACAGCTTACTATCTTATCTATATCTATACTACTAAACATTAGCCACATAAGTATCAACTCTATAATAAAAAATAGATATGCTACTATAAATAGTTCAAATTTTATCTTTGTATATGGTAAATCCTCTCTTTTTGTATCAAGATATGAGATAGATAACCACAATCCAAATATATATATATTAAATAGCTTAATAGCTAAAAGATATACCCCATAACTAGTAGCAGTAATAACACCAGATGCACACATAGCACCTGTTATAAGGTCTGAAATCTTATCTAGTGTAAATATAAAAAATAGAAATAAAGAAATTTTTAAGATAAATATATATTTTATAATTGTAGATACTAAAAAACTCTCTTTTTCTAATCTATACTGCTCTTTTGTACTCTTATTAAAATCCCAATGGATAGCTATTTTTATAGATAGAAAAAATGCAATAGTAGCAAATATAAAAAAGAGAGTGTTTAATATTAAAATAGATATTACTTCGGGTATTAATATCATAAGATTTTTCCATTTCTTATCTCTACTAATCTGTCTATAATATCCAGATTAAAAAATAGAGGGTCATGAGTAGCTATAATTATTGTCTTTTTTCTATCTTTTAGATTTTTTATTATATCTATAAAGCTTAGAGATAATTTCTCATCAAGATTTGCTGTTGGCTCATCTGCAATTATAACTTTTGGATTGTTAATTAATGCTCTAGCTATTGCAACTCTCTGTTGCTCTCCACCTGATAGGTTTTTAACAACGATATCTCTCTTCTCTATTATATTAAACTGTTTCAATACTCTATCTAATCTCTTATTAATCTCATCTTCCCTTAGATTAATCGGAATTAGAGGAGTTAATATATTATCTCTTACTGTTAAATTTGGAATTAAATTATATCTCTGAAAAATAAAACCTATACTCTCTCTACGATATAGTGAAGCAAATCTATCTTGAAGTTTAGATACTCTCTTATTATCTACAATAACCTCTCCTACCGTTGGACGGTTAATACCTGCTATAAGAGATAGAATTGTACTCTTTCCACTTCCACTAACACCTTTTAATACAACTAAATCTCCACTATCTATCTTTAAGTTTATATCTTTTAGAGCTATTATACTCTCATACTCTTTTGTAATATTTTTTAAAACTATCATCTAATCACCTCATCAACATCTAAAGATGATGCTCTCCAAGCTGGAATAATAGTAGCTCCAATATATATTGGAACAGATAAGAAGAATATTATAGCTAATGTACTTATATCTAATATAAAAGTAAAAGGTAACTCAAATGGTGTTTTTAGTTTTGAGTATCCTTCAAATATATATCTTAAAAGAGGTGCATTTAATATATATACATAAAAAAGTGCTACTACTACCCCCAATAGATATGAAATAATAGATATGATAGATGCCTCATAAAACTTCTCTTTTAAAATATCATCAATACTCCAACCAACAGCTCTTAATACACCTATCTCTCGTTTCTCTTCACTATTTAATCCACTACTCTTATCATATACTATTATAAAAAATATAAATAGAGATATAGTAAATAGAGCTAAAAAGAGTCCACTCTTATAGTCAAATATATTTTTATAGCTTATCTTTAAATCATCTTTAGTTACTACTCTTGTATCTGGATATATAAATCTAATCTTCTCTGCAATAGTAGATAGCTCTTTAGGATTAGCTACCTTTACTACAATATCTGTTGCCATAGAAGAGGATAATCCCAATATCTCTCTTGCATCTTTTTGGCTCATTAAGATTATGTCATTAGACTCTAATATAGTATCATCTTTAAAAACCCCTGCTAATATCATCTTTTTTAGTTTTCCATCTGGCTTAATAAAGTTAAAATAGTTGTTATAGTAGTTCTGTTTCATAATATCTCTAACACCAACTCCAACTAACATACTACTATTTGCTTCTAAAGCATCAAAGTCTATTCTATTAGTTATTCTCTCTAAATTACTCTTATACTGCTCTCCATACTGATTTATCCCAATAATAGAGAAGTTCACACCTGCATTTGCAAAGTAGTAATATCCCCAAACTCTAGCTATGGCACTCTTAACTCCATTAATTGCAATGATACTATCAACTCTATCTATCTCTATATCATACTCTCTTCCACCCTTTACCTTTTGAACAATAATCTCAGGCAGACTATCTACTGCACTCTCTAGTTCATATCTAATAGAGTTACTAATAAAAAATATTGAACTTAATAGTGCAACCAATAGAGTAAATATAACTAATATAGATATATTTTTAGCTTTTGCTCTAAGTAGTGCATTTATTGAAAACTCCAATAGATATAGATTTATCTTAATCTTTTTCATAAAAACCTCGATTTAAGATGTGTGAATAAGAATAGATAAAGGTCGAGGGGAAATACTCTCTTAAAGAGCTATCTTCTCTACATATATCTGATATATTAGATAGAGTTCTATGTCGAATATAGAAACTCTCTGTAGATATTGCAAGGTCTGGAGATTTTGTGATTTTAACAAAATCTCTCTTATTCTTAATAGTCTCTTTAGTTAATCCTCTTATACTTTCTATATATATAATCTCTACTATTAGAGTTATAAGGAGTATTGAAGTAAAAAAGATTAGTCTCTTTATATTTCTATTCATGCCAATATTATAACTATATTGGCTAAAATTAAATTAAAATCTATCTACTAACTAAAAAAGAGTCATATAATATAGGATATTTTTCAATAAATGCGTTAGCTTCATCTTCATTAGAAAATCCCTCTATTTGAACTCTATATATTGGTCTATTGGATTTAAATCCATTTTTAATAACAGTCTTATATCTATTACTTAATATTCCATATCTATGTGCATATATCTTTGCACCTTCATATCGTCTAAATGCTCCAACTTGAATAGATACTAAATTTAGCCTCTTTTTTTTAGATGTTACAAAACTTGCCATACAGCTATCTCCAACACAAACTTGTGTTGACATAGGGAGTCTATTATAGCTATTATTAAAGCTTGTTTTCTTATTATAAATATGAATATCTTGACTTATCTCTTCGCTCCTTGCTATAAATATGGTGGCAAAAAGTAGCATAATATTTTTAAGTTTCATAATCCATCCTTTATCTATATATATTATAAGCTTGTCTCTGTTGATATAATGTACGAAACATATATAATCGAGAAGTTGGTATATTTACTCTAACATTGCTATTAGGTGGTACAAAATCCTTTTTTAAATGTAGATTTATCTTTTTTAAAATAGAGTAATCCATTCTTAATAGAGAAGCTATATTTTCTAATCTTTCTCCATCTCTAACTCTAACAGGAGTAATCATATCATAATCAAATTTATATTTTATTGCACCTAAATTATCATCTCTTTTAAAGAGATAGTTTTCTCCAATTAGAGCAAAAAGTAAAATTTTTTTAATATAATCTCTTGTCTCTTTTCTAATATAATTTGCATTAGGATTAATAAGAGTAGATAATTTATCCGTTCCTGCTTTCTCTATAGATTGTTGAACGCAACCTGCACCACAATTATATGCCATAGCAGTTAGATACCATTTACCTAAATAGCTATCATGAATTTTATATAGATAATCAATAGCTTTAACAGTAGCCTTTATAGGGTCATATCTCTCATCGATATAGTCATTTACTATTAAATGTTCATCTATTGCTGTTGCTTTTACAAATTGCCAGAGTCCACCAGCAGATGAAGATGATATAGCATGAGTCTTAAATGCAGACTCTACCATAGCTAGATAGATAAAAAGAGGTGATATATCCTTTTGATACATTATCTCTCTCATTGTAGGGATTATTAACTGTCCACGATTTATTGCTCTAATAAATATCTTTGTGAACTTTCTTCTATTCTTATATACAAAATTCTGAAAATCTCTATCATAAATATAGCTTTCATCAATACCAAACTCATTTAATACATAATTATGGTCAGGGAAATCCTCTACTATATTTGAAAAAAGTCTAGTATATAAAAATATTAAAATTATTAAGATTTTTTTCATTTATAATCCTTTTATAATATATAAATATTATATTGGATATAAACTTAAAATAAACCTTAAAATAAATAATTATATTTTATATAAAAGATATTTTATATAAAATATAAAAATATCTAATTTTAATTAATATTTAGTGTTTCTATAGAGATGTTAGATGTTGTTTTCTATTTTATCAAATAGTTTTAGAGAATTTTTATATGTAATATTCTCTATTATAGACTCATCTACGCCAGATAGTTCTGCCATTTTAAAGGCCACTAATCTAGTATAACTTGGTTCATTTCTTTTTCCTCTATATGGATGTGGTGTAAGATATGGAGCATCTGTCTCTATAATAAGTCTATTTTGTGGGATTTTAGGATAGACTTTAACTAATTTTTTTGCGTTTTTAAAGGTTAAGACTCCACCAATACCATAATAGAAACTATTAGATAGTTTAAGTAACTCCTCATTTGCATTATAGCAGTGTAGTACTCCTCCTTTATCTCCTGCATACTCTTTTAATATATCTAAAGAGTCAATAGAGGCATCTCTAATATGAACTATTAGAGGGAGATTAAATCTATTTGCTAACTCTATTTGGTCTATAAACACCTCTTTTTGAAGTCTCTTCTGCTCTTTTATCTCATCTCTATCTTTAGGTAATCTATAGTAGTCTAATCCACATTCACCAACTGCAACACACTTAGGGTGGGTTATAAATTCCTCTAAAAACTCTCTTTTATACTCTTTTGCATCATAAGGGTGAACTCCAACAGCAAAATATATCTCTTTATAATTTTGACTAAGTGTTACAGCTCTTCTTAAACTCTTTGGGTCTGCCCCTGGAATTATAAATTTTGTAACTCCACTCTCTTTAGCTCTTTTTAATACCTCATCTAAATCATCTATATATCTATTGTCATCTAAGTGACAGTGTGTATCTATTATCATGGTCTCCGTCCATAAATATCTATATAAAGCTATAAAATAGCAAAATATTTATAACTTCAATATTTTGCGACGTTTGTAGGTACTTCATAGGCTAATTCAAGCTTATTGCAAGTTCTTTTTGCAGAATCCTTGCTCCCTACTTTATCTCCCTTTCCTATCGTATTACAGAATTGGTGGGACTTGATGATATAATTATCAAATAATACCGACTATGGGTCTCTGTTTTATATGTGTCAGATTAGATTTATTTCAGCCATCTTACTCCACAAAACCATAATATCTCTTAATGCATATTTCATAAAATATATCTGCCTATATTTGTTATGGTAAGGATATTTTAACATAATATATAACAGATGTCAATACTTATTTATATATTTCTACAATTTTTGTTTTAACAGTTACTAGCCCTTTTAATAATCTCTTATAAGCATCTATTAATGATGTATATATTGGTACAAATACCCTTTGTGGTTTTCCATTAATTAGAAGAGTCTCTTTTACATCAAAATGTAGGTGGATAGATGTTTTTGTATCTCCCATATTATCTGAAACTAAACCTAATCTCTGCCCTCTTCTTACTCTATCTCCAATTCTAACTCTTAAACTATCTGAAGCTAGATGTAGATATCGATATGTTCTACCACTAACTCCTCTTAGATATAGGCTATATCTACCAATATAGCTAATAACTCCATCTTCAACTGCTACTGCATAATATTTTCTATTTTCACAAGTTGAGGCTCTTATATCTACTCCCTGATGTCCCTTCCCTGCTGGACAGAGAGGCATTGCCCATGAGCGTTTTTCACAATAGTTATCATGCCATGGGTATTGATAGTTTCTCTTATCACATAAATTACCTCTCCTCCCATACATACCACCAACTCCATAGACTTGTGAATTTATATAAGCAGGAGCTTTCTCAAGAGGAAAACGGATATTAGGAGCATATATATAGTTATCTCCATATCTACCTTTTCCACTATTTGGTGGAACTAATACTCCTGCAGGTGTATATACAAATCTTTTTAACTCATTTCCATTATATTGATATTTTTTAATACAACCTGAGAAGAGAAGTAAAACTATTAAGATAGATATTTTATATCTCATTTTTTTCCACCTATAAAAGATAATCTTCTATATAAATCTTTTAAAAAATTATCTTCTCTACATCTCTTATCTCTATCTGGATTATCACACTCTAAAACCATTGAGTAGTCTATACCATGTCTTTGAAAATCTATTGTAGCCATACCCTCTGCATGTATAATCTTATCTATAGATGGTTTTTCTATCTTAAATCGATGTTTTTTATCTTCTATTACCATCTGATATGTTCTATCTCCTCTAACTAATAATCTAGCACCTTTTAAAAAAACTGTAATAGCATAAAAATTTTTATCTGCTACAACTTTTATATTTTTACTATTTATATAGTAGTTTGGTAGATATACAGGTAGTGTTACACTTTTTATCTTATCTCTTAACTCTTTTGGTATCACTTTTAACTTCTGTTTTATAGTAGAGACATTTGTCCAATCTACTCTAAGCAGTCCTCCATCTGCAAAGAGTGTATAAAATGAGATAACTAGCACTATAATTATATGCATTATTAATCCTTTCTTAAGAATAAAATTATACCATAAAATAAGAAAAGGATATATTAGATGAGAAACTTAGAAGATGGACTAAAAGAGTATATTAGATTATTGAAAAAAAGAGAATATTTCGATGCACATGAGACATTAGAAGAGGTTTGGCATCCACTTAGAAAATCTAACCATCCACTAAAAAATCTTGTAAAGGGGTTGATTAATGCTAGTATCGCTTTCGAGCATATAAAAAGAAATAGAGAAAAATCTAAAGATAGAGCTAAGAGAGTAATTGTATCTTATGAGAGATATAAAGATATATGTAGAAAGGATATAGATTTATATAGACTATTTTCTAAAGCAATTTTTATAATTGAAAATATTAAAAGAGATAAAAAACTATCTGTGTAGTAAAGAAACAGATAAAAAATAGAGCTATTAGTAAAATGGAGTTTAATTCTCCTATTTAAAAAAAGTTGCTAAACTCATGCTATTAAACTACACATAAGGATTGATATATGTCATTACCAAAAATTATATGGTCAAAAATTGATGAAGCTCCAGCATTAGCTACCTATTCATTGTTACCAATTGTAAATGCATTTACAAAATCAGCAGGAGTTACTGTTGAGACTTCAGATATCTCATTAGCAGGAAGAGTTCTTGCCGCAATGGATCTAGCAGAGGATAATTTAGCAGAGTTAGGAAAATTAGTACATCAACCAGATGCAAATATTATTAAACTTCCAAATATTTCAGCTTCTATTGGTCAGCTTAAAGAGTGTATTGCAGAACTTCAATCTCAAGGGTATGATATTCCAGATTTTCCTGAAAACCCTTCAACACCTGACGAAGAGGCAATTAGAGCCAAATATAATCCATGTCTAGGTTCAGCTGTTAACCCTGTTCTTAGAGAAGGAAACTCAGATAGAAGAGCAGCAAAAGCTGTTAAGAAGTTTGCTCAAAACCACCCACATAAACTTAAGCCATTTGCCAAAAACTCAAAAGCTTATGTTGCACATATGAATGGAGATGGAGATTTCTATTCAAATGAACAATCTGTAACTATAGATAAAGCACAAAAGGTTACTATTGCTCTAAATGGTAAAGAGTTAAAGACAATAGATGCACTAGATGGTGAAATTCTTGATGGTACATTTATGTCTGTTAAAAAACTTAGAGCATTTATTCAAAAAACAATAGATGAAGCAAAAGAAAGGGGTGTTATCTGGTCAATTCACCTAAAAGCTACTATGATGAAAGTCTCTGATCCAATTATGTTTGGTCATGCATTAGAGGTATTTTTTGCTCCTGTATTTGAAAAGTATGCTAATACTTTTGCAGAGCTGGGGGTTAATGCTAGACTTGGTATATCTGATATTGAGAAGAAGATTGCAGGTCATGAAAAAGAGGCTGAAATTTTAGCTGCATTTAAAGCTGTAGTTGATGCTGATTCTCCTGAGATTGCAATGGTAAATTCAGACAAAGGTCAAACAAACTTTAATGCCTCTAATGATGTAATTATTGATGCATCTATGCCTGTAGTTGTAAGAGAGGGTGGTAAACAGTGGAATAGAAATGGTGATGCAAAAGAGTGTGTTGCTGTTATTCCTGATGCATCTTATGGACTTTTTTATGAAGAGATGCTAAAAGATTGTGTAAGAAATGGTCAATTTGATGTGGCTACTATGGGTTCTGTAGCAAATGTTGGTCTTATGGCTCAAAAAGCTGAAGAGTATGGTTCTCATCCGACAACTTTTGAGATGGCAGAAGATGGAAAAGTAACTGTTACTGCTAAAGATGGAACAGAGTTAATGAGCTTTGATGTAGAAGCTGGTGATATTTGGAGAATGAGTAGAGCAAAAGATATTCCAATCAAAGATTGGGTAAGACTAGCAGTTGAGAGAGCAAGTATTGAAAAAGTACCTACAATCTTCTGGCTAGATAGCAAAAGAGCTCATGATGCACAGATGATTAAAAAAGTAGAAAAATATCTTCCTGAATTTGATACAGACGGTTTAGATATTCAGATTATGGATATTGCATCTGCTACTAAATTTACTAATGCAAGAGTGAGAGAGGGTAAAAACACTATTGCTGTAACAGGAAATGTTTTAAGAGACTACTTAACAGATATGTATCCAATCTTAGAGCTTGGAACATCTGCTAAAATGTTATCTATAGTTCCTCTTTTAGCTGGTGGTGGACTATATGAGACTGGTGCTGGAGGAAGTGCACCTAAACATGTTGACCAATTCTTAAAAGAGAGTCACTTAAGATGGGATAGCCTTGGTGAGTTTTTAGCTCTAGCTGAGTCACTTAGATTTCTGGGAAGAAAACACTCTGATGAAAAACTTCAAGCTCTAACAGAGGCATTAGATAAGGCAAATGAGGGTTATCTTGATAATAATAAAGCACCATCAAGAAAAGCTGGAGAGCCTGATAATAAAGCTTCTCACTACTATCTAGCACTATATTGGGCTGAGGCACTTGCAAATGGTTCTAACTCTGAATTAGCAGATAAGTTTACTCCTATTGCAAAATCTCTTAAAGAGAATGAGGCTAAGATTATTGAAGAGTTATTAGCTGTTGAGGGTAAGCCTGCTGATATTGGAGGATATTATAAACCTAATGATGAGTTGGCAGAGAAGGCTATGCGTCCATCGGCTACATTAAACTCTATTATTAATGCCATATAATCTTTTTTCTACTCCGAAGAGGAGTAGAAAATTTTTATAAATATATATTTTTATTAAAGGAATTTAATTAATAGTTATTCTTTATATATCTATCAATTCCTTTAGCAATTCCTTTAGCTAAGAGAGATTGGTATCTATCTGTTAGTAAATTTTTTCCCTCAATTGGATTTGTTATATATCCAACCTCAACTAAAATAGATGGCATTTGTGCACCAACTAATACCCAAAAATTAGCTGTTTTTACACCACCAGCATCAATTTTATATCTTTTTCTAAGATTTTTTACTATATTTCTTCTAACATCTAAGCCTAATTTATGAGACTCTATAATCTTTTCTCTATTTAAAAGTGATAGATAGGCATTTTTTGTATAATAATCTTTATTCTCAAACATTACACTGTTCTCTTTTTCAGCAGCTCTTTTAGCCCTCTCAGATTTTGCTGGAGACAGATAATATACCTCAATTCCTCTAAAGAGTTTTGCTCTTCTTAGGCTTGGTGCAGCATTTGCATGGATAGATACAAAAACATCTGCCATCTTTTTATTGGCAAACTCAGTTCTTTTAGGAAGTTTGACAAATCTATCACCACTTCTAGTCATATAGACTTTATATCCCATATTCTCTAATTTAACTTTTACCTTTTTAGCAATACTAAGTACAATTTTTTTCTCAACTATACCCCTACAACATGTTGCTCCATTATCTTTTCCTCCATGTCCTGCATCTATTACTACAATTCTTTTATGTTTTTTACCAATATTTGCAATAGTTCTACCAGATATAGAGGCATCTTGATTATCTTTTAGAGGAATTACTAATATATTATCTCTATAGGCATGTCTATTTAAGGATTTTTGTGATGATTTAATAACTACTCTTACCCTTTCACTACTATTTTGTGCTATTCTAAATGATTCAACAGTTTCATAACTATTATCTGATATACCTTTACCTTTTGGAAGAGTTGCACCATATATATCATATACAAATTTAGTTGTACCATCTTTAGTAGGAATAGTAAAATATTTAACTCCCTCTATATTAGAGGAGAAATATAGTTTTAGTTCTCCATTTTTTATCTCACTCTTTACAAAATAGTTACTTGCAAATATACTATTTGAAAAAAATAATACAAGAGATAAAATTATAATTTTTCTATTATGAATTATCTTCTCCATTCATTAACTTCTCCATAAGTTCTTTTACGGTTATTATCTCTTTTAGACGATAACCATTAGCACCTGTAAAGAAGAGTCCACTCTCTTTAATCCCATCATAGGCATCAGTTAATCTATCTGCAATACAGTAACCAACTGCTTTAGCTTCTACTCCACGATTACAAGGTGCAACACAGTTTGAGATACAAGCAATCTTTGGAGCTTTTTTAGCCTCAATATCTCTATGAAGTTGACTCTTAACTCCTCTAGCAGGATAACCAACAGGAGATTTAAATAGTTTAATATCCTCCTCTTTAGCATCAATAATAGTCTGCTTTAAAACATCACTTGCATCACACTCTATTGTACCAATAAATCGTGTACCCATCTGTACAGCAGTAGCTCCCAAGCTTAAAATTCTAACTATATCTTTATGTTCCCAAATCCCACCTGCTGCAATAACAGGTATATCTCCCCAATTTTTAGCCTCTTTAACTACAAGAGGTAGTATATTTTCTAATCTATTCTCCTCTTTGAAACACTCTTCATATTTAAATCCTTGATGTCCACCACTAAGAGGGCCTTCTACAACTATAGCATCTGGTAATCGATTGTGAGTCTTTTTCCATCTCTTACAGAGGATTTTTAGAGCTTTTGCTGTTGATACAATAGGAACTAATGCTACTTCTGGATAATTTTTTGTAGCTTCTGGCATACTAAGAGGGAGTCCTGCACCTGTAATAATTATATTAGCTCCTGCGCTACAAGCATCTTCTACTACGCGATTATAATCAGTTTGGGCATATAGAACATTACAAGCTAAAGGTTTATCTCCACATATTTTTCGTGCATTATTAAATATCTCTTTTAATGCTCTATATGAGTAGAAGTTAACTGCATCAAGTGGTCTATGCCCTTTACCCACTACCTTATCGGCATAGGCTCTATTTTTATATACTCCTGTACCAACAGATGAGATGACACCTAGTCCACCCTCTTTACTAACAGTCCCTGCTAATCTATCCCATGATATACCAACTCCCATACCACCTTGAACAATAGGCTTTTCTATGGTATATTTACCAATTTTAAAAGATTTAAACGACACTATTTTACCTCTACTTTTGCAAATTTTCTTTTACCTACTTGCAAGATATATCTACCCTTTTTTAAATTTATCTTCTCATCAGAGATTTTCTTCTGGTCAATTCGTACTGCACCTTGTTTAATATCTCTTCTAGCTTGTGAAGTTGATGGCTCTAGTCCAATCTCAACTAATGCTTTACATATCCAAATACCATCTTCAACCTCAAATTTAACCATATCAGTAGGTAGTTTATTTGATTTAAATACTTTATCAAATTCACTCTTTGCCATAGTAGCAGACTCTTCATTATAAAATCTAGTAGTTAGCTCTAAAGCTAGATTTTCTTTAACTTTTTTAGGGTGTAGTAGTCCATTTTCTACATCTTGTAACATCTTTTCTATCTCTTTTAAAGATTTATCACTTAGTATCTCATAATATCTCCACATTAGATTATCTGATATTGACATAACTTTAGCATATATATCTTTTGGCTCTTCAGTTATACCAATATAGTTATTTAGAGATTTACTCATCTTAGCAACTCCATCAAGCCCCTCTAATATTGGCATCATCAATATAGCTTGTTGCTTATTAAGTTGATATGCTCTCTGTAGATATCGTCCCATTAAGAGATTGAACTTCTGGTCTGTACCACCTATCTCTATGTCTGATTTTAACACAACACTATCATAACCTTGTAGAAGTGGATATATAAACTCTGATATAGATATACTCTTACCACTCTTATATCTCTTCTCAAAATCATCTCTCTCTAACATTCTAGCTACATTAAATAGTGTAGTAAGCTCTACTAATCCACTAGCACCCAACTTATCTAACCATGTAGAGTTAAATACTACCTCTGTTTTACTCCTATCTAAAATCTTAAATACCTGCTCTTGATAGGTTTTAGCATTTTTTAAGATAGTATCTCTATCTAAGACTTTTCTAGTCTCACTTTTACCTGTTGGGTCACCAATAGTTGCTGTAAAATCACCTATTAGAAGTTGAATAGTAGCTCCATGATTTTGAAAAATTCTTAACTTCTGAAGTAAGACAGTATGTCCTAAGTGTAAATCTGCACCAGTTGGGTCAAACCCTGCCTTTACACTATAGGTTGAGCCATCTCTATAGAATTTTTCAATAAGAGACTCTATTCTCTTTATATCTATAATTTCAGATACACCTCTTCGTATCTCATCTAATGCTATCTTAATATTTGACATAGTTACCTCTAATTATTTATTACTTGTAAGCATCATTTAGACTAATAATATCAACTAGTTTAAATTTCTTACTCAATTTATCTCTTAATTTTTTACTATTTTGCTCTTTAGTCTCTATCTCTATTTTACAAAACTCTGCACTCTCACTATTTGTAATACCAAGAGAGATACTAAGTACATTTAAATCCATAATAGCTAACTTATGAAGAAGCTCTGCTAATACACCTTGACGATTTTGAAGACTAATAAGAAGTTGATAACGAGCAGATTTACTACTAACCCATGATATATAAACCATAGGTTCATGATTTAACATCTTTTTATATGCCTCTTTGCATAATTTATGGTGAATAACTATAGTTTTATCTTCTCTATAGAAAGCTACTATATTATCACCAACTTTAGGGTGACAACAGTAATCAAACTCAATATTATCTATAGGCTTATTACTAATAACTTTAAAATGCTCTTTTACAAACTCTTTTGGGTATATAAAATCTCTATTTAAATCTTTATAGCTATCTATAAATCTATCTAATACCTCTTTATATATATGTCTATTACTAGTAAGCTTAAAGGCATTCTCTTTAGATTTACATATATCAAATAACATCTGGACTCTATCTATAGGCATATCAAATAGTAGTGAGAATATATTAACTGCACTTAGACTATTACACTCTCTTATTCTCTGTCTGCATGAGTTTTTTATCCCCTCTTTTGCTCTACTTGTCTTTACACTATCTATCCATGAGCAGTGAACAGATGGCTCTTTACCTGTAATAATTTTTACAATATCCCCATTTTTAAGAGGTGTTAATAGAAGAGATTTCTGTTTATTTATTAGTGCAGATACAGCACTTTTACCAATATCAGAGTGAATTGCATAGGCAAAATCTAAAGCTACAGCATCTCTTGGAAGAGTATAGTTGTCTCCTGCTGGAGAAAATACAGATATATCATCAGAGAATAAATCACCCTTAGCTAGAGCAAAAAACTCCTCTATTGACTCATCTTGATATTGAAGTGACTCTAGCCAATCTAAATTGACCTCTTGCTTATCTCTTCTACCATCTTTATATCTCCAGTGAGCTGCAATCCCAAACTCTGCAACTTTATGCATCTCATAGGTTCTAATTTGAGTCTCAACAATTCCATCATCACTAAATAGAGTTGTATGGATTGTACTATATCCATTCTCTTTAGGCAAGGTAATATAATCTTTAAATCTTGATATTATAGGTTTATAGTTTATATGTAGAATACCTAAGATTTTATAGCAATCAATATCCTCTTTTACTAAGATACGAATAGCAATTAAGTCTAATATCTCATCAACACCAATTCCTTTTCTCTGCATCTTCTGATACATAGAGTAGTAGTGTTTTACTCTACCAAATATCTCAAAATCTTTCTCTTTAAATCCATTTAATATTATTAATTTTTTTATCTTCTGTATAAAAGTATTTAGTTTTAGTTTTAGATTTTGTCTATGTTTATTTATATAATTATCTATCTCTTGGTATGCTTTAGGGTATATATAGTAAAAACTTAAATCTTCAAGACGATTTTTAATCTGAGATATACCAAGTCTATGAGCAATAGGAGCATATACAACCATTGTCTCTTCAGCTATTCTTATCTGTTTATTTTTAGGTAGAGCAGAGAGGGTCATCATATTGTGTAGTCTATCACACAACTTAACAACTAAAACTCTCACATCTTTTATAGAAGTTAAAAGCATTTTTCTAAAAGTTAGAGCAGATGATATTAATTTTTTATCAGAGGTAGATGGGATAAGCTCCTCATCACGAATTACCTCTATTTTAGTTAATCCCTCAACTAAAAAAGCTATATCTTGTCCAAATATCTCATCTATCTCTTCTATTGTATAATGAGTATCTTCAACTACATCATGTAAGAGTCCAGCAACTATCATAGCCTCATCATTTGATATAAGTGCTGTAAATGTAGCTACTAAGATTGGATGAATAACATAGGGGATTCCACTCTTTCTAGTCTGATTTCTATGTGCCTCTTTGGCTAGATTTAAACCTTTGTAGATAATTTGTGAATTTGGATTTGTATAAGAGAAGAGAAGTTTTTCTGCCTCTTCTATTGTAGAGATACTCTCTGCTTTACTAAGTAGAGCTTCCAAAATAGTTAACCTTCATCAGAAATAATAATCTTACCCTCAGCAATCTCTACTAATGCAATATCAGTAAACTTATCGACAGTTGGATCCATCTTTACTAAAGGTGATGCTCCTTTTGCTATCTCTTCAGCTCTTTTACCAACAGAAACTGCCAAAAGATATCTGTCAAAATTAAGTCTCTCTAAAGCTTTTGCTGTCAATTTTTCTATTTTCATATCAAACTCCTAATCTATTTTACTATAGAGCATAAATCTCTATCTCCATTTACAATTTTTAAAAGATTTCCCTTCTCAAACATATTACAAACAATAATTGGCATTTTAGTATCTCTTGCTAATGCAATAGATGTATCATCCATAACTTTAATATGTTCAGTTAATGCCTGTTCATAACTTATAGTATCAAGCCTTATAGCATTATCGTACTTATTTGGATCTTTATCATATATACCATCGACTTTAGTTGCTTTAATAATAACCTCTGCTTCAATCTCAGAAGCTCTAAGCGTTGCTGCTGTATCTGTAGTAAAGTATGGATTACCTGTTCCACCTGCAAATACAACTACCCTACCCTTCTCAAGATGTCTCTTAGCACGACGAACAATAAAAGGCTCACCAATCTCTTGCATAGTAATTGCTGATAGTAATCTTGTTTGAAGTCCTGCATACTCTAATGCTTCTTGAATAGCTATACCATTAATAGCAGTTGCTAACATTCCCATATAATCACCACTAGTTCTCTTAATAATACCATCAGCAGCTGCTGATACACCACGAATAATATTTCCACCACCAATAACAATAGCTACTTCATTACCATTTTCAACAAGAGATTTTATCTCTGAAGATATAAAATGTAAAATTTTAGTATCAATCCCATAACCATTTTTACCTGCTAATGCTTCACCTGAAAATTTTACAAGTACTCTTTTTTTTATCATAAATTATACCCCTTGTTTTAACTATGGAATTGTATCTTAATGTACTTAAAATTGGTTGATTAAAATTATTTAAAGATTAAAAAAGAACATTAATGTTATATGTTATTTAAATAATATGTTAGAAATAGTGGTGCATCAGAGAGGATTTGAACCTCCACGCCGTAAAGCACGAGCCCCTCAAGCCCGCGTGTCTACCATTCCACCACTGATGCTTTTTATAGAGTGGAATTATACCACTCTAAGCTTATTTAAGCTTTAAATATTATTGATTATCCAATAAATGGATTTGCATATAGTGCAATAAGCGCAATAACAAGTGTATAGATAACTTGTGCTTCAATCATAGCAAGAGCAATAAACATAGTTGTCATTAGTTTGCCACCAAGTCCAGGATTTCTTGCAGTTCCAGCAATAGTAGCAGCAGCAGTATGACCCATACCAATAGCACCACCAAGTGCCGCAAGACCAAGACCAATACCAGCAGCAACAACAGAGTATGCTTTAATCATAGAAGCACCATCTTCACTAGCAAACGCAACAGCACCAAGTACTAAGAAAAGTAGAAAAAACTTTTTCATTTAATATCCTTAAATTAATAGATTTTAAGTCTCTTTAGACTATCGTTTGAAGTCTGTTCGGATTGCGTAAACATATATAAAAATATATGCCAATAGTCACATAAATGCAAACTATTTCCCTACTTATCACCTCTAATAGATGTCTGAATTATATCTTATATAATATATTATAGAAATTAATATATTAACAAAATAGAATAAATCTATATTCTGCTACAAAAAAACTCACTATTTGCTTTTGTCTATCTCATCTGGATTAAATTCACAACACTCACTTATACTCTTTTGAGGATATTTAATATACTCATACCCATTTTTAATAGTATAAATTCCAAATATAATCACACTTATTGATGCCAATTTTAAGATTATATCTCTAAGGTTACTATTTTTATATAATCCTATAAAAAAACCTAAACTAAAAAGAGCTGGAATTGTACTAATTCCAAAGATAAACATAACCAAAGCTCCATAAAAAGGGCTACCTGTACTAGCAGATGTTACTGCAAAAAAATATACTAAACCACAAGGGAGTAGTCCATTAATAAGTCCCAATATAAAAAAGCTTGTAAGAGTCTTTGTATGAAGCAACTCTTTAAAAATTTTTCTATACCAATTTGAACTAGATAGAGAGTGTTCTATAAGAGTTAAAAATTTTATTTTTCCTAAAAGAGATAGACCTGTTAAAATCATAAATATACCTGCAATAATGAGTAGTGTTCCATTAGCTAAATTATTAAACATAGCAACACCACCTAAAAAACCAAATATTGCACCTAATATAACATAGGTAGTAACTCTTCCAAATGAGTAGAGAATATGAGCCATGGCCTGTTTTTTTCTACTCCAATTATCTTCTAGTTTCGTACTACTATATGCAATAACGATACCTCCACACATTCCAATACAGTGGCTAAATGAACCTAAAAATGCAATTGTGATAATAGATAATATACTAATTGCTTCCATTCTCTCTCTTTTTAAGTAACTCTTTTCTAATGATTGGATTTACCATAGTCTCACCTCTTAGAGTTAATAATCTCATCTTACTAAATGAGATAGTTCCATCTTTTTTACTCTCATAAGCTCCAAATCCATACTTCATAGGTGTATCTTCATCTCTAGTATAGTAAGCTTTTTTTGCATCTATCCATCTATTTGTATCTATAGCATGTACCCAAATGATAGCTTTATCTTTAAAATCCCTCTCCTCTATCCATTTTATCATATTTCCATGGTCATGAAAAAACCATGTTCTACCATCAGGAGATATAACTTCAGATACATATTTAAGATTATCTATTACCATACCACACTGACTATCTTGATAGTGATAAGGAATTATATCTATTGGTTGATGTGAAATATTACCCTTTATAAGGGTAACCATATTCTGTTTTTGAGCTAATATTAAAAAAACTATAATAATTATAGATATTATTGTAATAATTATTAATATTGGTTTTAAAGATTTCAAAATATTCCTCTTTTTTAAATTTATGTAGATTTTAGCAGAAAATTTATAATATTGAGATTTTTTACTATTATTATGATAACAATTATCATTTTTACTATTTTTTTAAGAAAAAAAAGATATTATTCTATTTAAAATATAAAATTATAGTTATTAAAAATAAGGGGATTATATTTTGAGAAAATTAAGTTTAATATTTTTAGCTCTTATAAATGCAAAAGCATTAGATGTAGATGGTCAATTAAGATTTGGTGGAGTTAGAATAAAAAATGATATAGGAAAAAAATCTTCAACTCTCTCTCTAGGTGGAAATCTTGGAATAAAAAGAGACTTAATATATGGCATAAGTTTAGATGCAAGATTTTATACAACAAATGCTCTTTTGGGAAAAGATAGTGAAGAAATGTTTTTAGACTCAAATAATAATAGTTATTCTATTCTTGGTGAAGCCTATATTCAAACAAAATTAGGAAAAAGTATTCTAAAGATTGGACGACAAATAGTTGATACTCCTTATGCAGATAGCGATGATATTGCTATGATTCCAAATACCTTTCAGGGTATAACCTTTTCAAACAATGATATAAAGGATACCACACTTATTTTAAATTCTCTTAATAGATGGGCAGGAGTTGATACCAATAGAGCTGAAGAGTTTAATAGAATGCAAAACTCTAATGAGGCAGTATTAACAGCAGGTATTATATATGAGGGTGTAAAAGATACAACAATTCAAGCATGGCATTATAAATTAGATAGTAAAGATTTTAACTACTTTGAAATTGGATATGAAAATGAACAGTTTAATCTATCAACTCAATATACAACTCAAGGTAATAATAACTCTGCTTTTGGTATCTTAGCTAATGTAAATTTAGATAAATTAATATTAGCTACAGCATATAATAAAACAGATGGAGTAATAAGTAATGGTTTTGGTGGAGGACCATTTTTTACCTCATCAGAAGACCATACTATAGCAGATGTAAATAATCAAGAGGCTATTTTAATAGGTGGAGAATACTCTATAAATGATATAAATCTAGCTATAACTCATGTTAATTTTGATAAAGGTGAAAATGAGACTGATTATATGACATATTATACTTTCAATAAAAATCTCTCATTAAATCTAATCTATTCAGATATGTATAATGATGGTAAAATGGTACGATTTTTTACTAATTATAATTTTTAAAAGGAGAACATATGAAACTTTCAGAGTTAAACAAAGGTGATAGAGCTGTAATTAAAAAAATAGATACCAGTGAAGATTTAAAAATAAGATTAGCATCTTTTGGTGTAGTAAGAGGTAGTGAACTAAGTGTAGAAGCATACTCTCTTGGTAAACAGACTATAGAGATAAATGTTGAGGGTACACTTATTGGACTTAGAGCCGATGAGGCAAAAGAGATAGAGGTGAAAAAATTATAATGGATACAATTAAAATCGTCTTAGCAGGACAACCAAATGTTGGTAAATCCATGCTTATTAATGCTATGAGTGGCTCAAATGGACTAAAGGTAGGAAATTTTTCAGGAGTAACCGTAGAAAAAACTGAACTCTGTTTTGAACATCACTGTCATATATTTGAGATGATTGATTTACCAGGAACTTATTCTATTAGTGGCTTTTCTAAAGAGGAAAAAGTTGCACATAATTATCTACTTAATGAGAAATATGATGTTATTATTAATGTTCTAGACTCTACGCACTTAAAACGAAACCTACTACTTACTTTAGAGCTTTTAAAACTAAATAAAAAAATGGTACTAGCTCTTAATATGGCAGATGAGGCTAAAAAAGAGGGAATTGAGATAGATATTAAACAGTTAGAAAAGATTATTGGTGTACCTGTTGTTTTAGTTTCTGCAAATACCAAAGAGGGAGTAGAAGAGCTACTTGAAAAGGTGCATGAGGTAGCTGATAGTCAAGAGAGAATTAAGTCAAATATTCTCTATAGTGATGCTATGGAAAAAGAGATATTAACTATAGAGAGATTTTTAAATCAAAAAGGATTTAAATTACGAGATTTATCAAATAGAGAGGTAGCTATAAGAGTTCTTTTTGAAGATGAAGAACTTTATACTCAATTACATGATAAACCCATTATGATGGAATTACAACCCATCCTTCTTAAATCATTACAACATCTATATACACATCATGAAACCAAAGATATAAGAGAGATAAAAGCAAATGAGTATAATGCTATTGTTCGTGGTATTCATCTTGAGACTGTAAAGTGTCAAAGAAATAGAGGAAAAAAAGATTTAACAAAAAAGATAGATGAGGTATTAATAAATAAATATTTAGGTATCCCAATTTTTCTATTTTTAATGTGGGGACTATTTCAACTAACTTTTACACTTGGTGCAATTCCAATGGATTGGATAGATAAAGTTATTGGAGCTTTTGGTAATTGGGTAGGTTCAAATATTAGTAATAATTTTATAAGAAATATTATTGTCGATGGAGTTATTTCTGGAGTTGGAGCAGTACTGCTCTTTTTGCCTAATATTATTATGTTATATATTGGAATAGCTCTTTTAGAAACCACTGGATATATGAGTCGTGTTGCCTTTCTACTTGATGGTTTTTTTCATAAGTTTGGATTGCACGGAAAAAGTTTTATTCCTCTTGTAACAGGGTTTGGCTGTTCTGTTCCTGCCTATATGGCTGCACGAACACTTAAGAGTGAAAAAGATAGACTAATTACTCTATTTATTATTGGATTTATGTCATGTGGAGCAAGACTACCTATATATGTACTCTTTACAGGGGCATTTTTTGGAGCAGATAGAGCTGGAAATATTCTATTTCTTATATATATTTCAGGAGCAATGCTTGGTCTAGTAATGGCAAAAATTTTACGAGTAGTAATATTTAAAGGTAAAGATGAGCCATTTGTAATGGAGATGCCAAAGTATCGTTTTCCATCTTTTACATTAATTTGGCATACAGTATATAATAATGCTAAGAGTTATGTGAAAAAAGCAGGTACATTTATTCTGGGAGCTTCAGTTTTAATCTGGATATTAGCCACCTATCCAAATCAACCTCTTTTAGAGAAAAGTTATCAAGCTAAAATAGAGAAAAGTAGTAAGGACAAGGCAAAAAAATTAGAAAATGAACTTAAAATGAAAAAATTGGAACAGAGTTACTTAGGAAAAATTGGAAAAGCTACTGAACCACTCTTTAAACCTCTAGGATTTGATTGGAAAATGACAGTATCCTTAGAAGCAGGATTAGCAGCCAAAGAGGTTGTTGTCTCAACACTTGGAGTACTCTATGCTATTGGTGATAATGTTGATGAAAATAGTAATGCTTTAGCTCATGAGCTAAAAAGAAATATCTCTTTTGCTTCAGCTATGTCATTTATTGTCTTTGTAATGATTTATTTACCTTGTTTAGCAGCTTCCATGGTATTTGCCAAAGAGGCAGGAGGATATAAATATCTAGTTTATCTATTTATATTTACTACAGTTACAGCATGGATATTTAGCTTTATTACCTATAGAATTTTAATTTAAATATTCTCATAGAGGTTTATCTCAATTTTGATATAATTGAGATAAACATAACAGAATATATTAAAAAAATTTATAATAAAAGGTAAATAAATATATGTCAATTAAGTATACACATCTACACCTACATACAGAATACTCTATGCTTGATGGAGCAAATAAGATTGACATCTTAGCGAAAAAAATTAAAGAGTTAGGAATGAATTCTGTGGCTATGACAGACCATGGCAATATGTTTGGTACAATAACCTTTTACAACACAATGAAAAAAGAGGGAATAAAACCTATTATTGGAATGGAAGCCTATATTCATAATGAGAGTAATATCGAAGATAAAAGTACAAGAGAGAGATTTCATATATGTCTATATGCAAAAAATAATACAGGATATAAAAATCTTATGTATCTAAGTTCACAAGCCTATATTCATGGGTTCTACTACTATCCTAGGATTAATTGGAAATTACTTAAAGAGAACCATGAGGGGTTAATCTGTTCATCTGCTTGTCTTCAAGGTGAGATAAACTGGCATTTAAATATGAGTGAAAAAAATATTAAAAATGGTGCTAAAGGGTATGAAGAAGCAAAGAGGGTAGCTTTAAGATACAAAGAGGTTTTTGGAGATGATTTTTATATGGAGATTATGCGTCATGGAATTGACCATCAATATAATATAGATAAAGATATAATTAGATTAAGTCAAGAGACAGGCATAAAATTAATAGCTACAAATGATACCCATTACACTCTAAAAGAGGATGCGGATGCACATGAAGTTTTTATGTGTATTGCTATGAATAAACTATATGATGACCCTGATAGAATGCGTCACTCTGTTCATGAATTTTATATTAAATCTCCTGAAGAGATGGCAAAACTATTTGCAGATATTCCAGAAGCTATAAGCAATACTCAAGAGATAGCAGATAAGTGTAATTTAGAGATTAAACTTGGAAATCCAACTCCACCAAATTTTAAATTTACAAGAGAGAGAGCAAAATTAGCAGGGATAACTCTTCCTGAACCCCAAAAAGAGTACTCTTTAGAGAATGATAAGGTACTATTTATTCATGAGTCTAAAAAAGGTTTAGAAGAGAGATTAAAAATTGTTCCAAAAACAAAACACCAAGAGTATAGAGATAGACTTAAAAGAGAGATGGATATTATTAACTCTATGAAATTTCCTGGATATATGCTTATTGTTTGGGAGTTTGTAAGTAAAGCTAAAGAGATGGGTATTCCTGTAGGACCTGGAAGAGGTTGTTTAACAGAAGACGCTTTAGTTTATTATATTACGAAAAATCAAATAGAAACTAAAAAAATTAATAAAATTAAAGTGGGAGATACGGTTTTAACTAATAATAACACTCTAAAAAAAGTTACAGAGTGTTTTAAGTATGATATAAAAGAGGAGTTATTAACTATCTCCACTTTTTATGGAGACCTTATTAATCATATTACGCTAACTAAAGACCATAAAATATATATAGGAGATAATAGATGGAGAGAGGCACAAGATATAACTACTAAAGATTGGTTAGTTGTACCTATCCCTAAAATATTAAAAAGTAAAGAAGATAGTATATTAAAAGAGTTAGATAGATATTTTACTCTTAGAGGAGAAGATTTAATATCTAAATTCAACTCATTAGATGAAGCCTTAAAGGTACGAAATTTAATTTTCCAAGTTGGTATTCCATCTTCTATAGAGAAAAAAGAGTCTAAATATATAATAAAAATTCCCTCAAATGGCTCAATTTATGATATTCCAAAAGAGCGACAAAATATCTATAAGATAGAGAAAGATTATATAAAACTAAAAGTAAGAAAAATTACTAAACATAAAAAAGAGAAAAGAGAAGTCTATGATTTTACGGTAGAAGATGACCACTCATATACAACCTCTAACTATATTGTGCATAATTCAGCCGCAGGTTCGCTTGTTGCTTACTCTCTAAAAATTACAGATATTGACCCTCTACCTTATGGGTTACTTTTTGAGAGATTTTTAAATCCTGAAAGGGTTAGTATGCCAGATATTGATATGGATTTTTGTCAAGCAAGACGACAAGAGATATTAGACTATGTTATTCATAAGTATGGTAGATATAATGTGGCTCAAATTATCACTTTTGGTAAGCTCCAAGCTAAAGGGGTTATAAGAGATGTAGCAAGAGTTCTTGATATGCCATACTCAGAAGCCGATAAGATGGCAAAATTAATCCCTGATGAATTGGGGATTAATTTAAAAAAATCTTTTGAAAAAGAGCCGAAGATAAAAGAGTTAATAGAGACAAATCCTCGTGCTAAGAGAGTTTGGAATTTTGCATTAGCCCTAGAGGGATTAAATAGAAATGCAGGAACACACGCTGCTGGAGTTGTAATATCTAATGAAGAGCTTTGGAAAAAAACACCTATATTTAAACCAACAGGACAAGATATATTAGCTACTCAATATAATGGTAAATATGTTGAAGATGTTGATTTAATTAAATTTGATTTTTTGGGATTAAAGACTCTAACTGTTATTGAAGAGGCAAACAAACTTGTAGAGAAGAGATATGGAAAGAGAGTAGATTTTGTACATCAAGATATAAATGACCCTAAAGTATATGAGTATATATCTACAGGAGATACTTTAGGACTATTTCAGATAGAATCAGCAGGTATGCAAGATTTATCTAAAAAACTTAAACCTAGTAGATTTGAAGATATTATTGCTATGTTAGCACTCTATCGCCCTGGCCCTATGGAATCTGGAATGCTTGATGATTTTGTTGAGAGAAAACATGGAAGGGCAGAGACTACTTATATGTTTCCTGAACTTGAACCCATCTTAAAACCTACCTATGGAGTTATTGTATATCAAGAGCAGGTTATGCAGATAGTTCAAACTATTGGTGGATTTACTCTTGGTGGAGCTGATTTAGTTAGACGGGCTATGGGGAAAAAGATTAAAGAGGAGATGGATAGATTAAAAGGAGAGTTTGCAAATGGTGCAGAGAAGAGAGGGTTTGATAGAGAAAAATCTGAAGAACTTTTTGATTTAATTGTTAAATTTGCAGGGTATGGATTTAATAAATCTCACTCAGCAGCCTATGCTATGATAACATTTTATACCTCTTTTTTAAAATACTACTACCCAACAGAGTTTATGTCTGCAATCTTAACTTTAGAGAAAAACAATACAGATAAGGTTGTAAAGTATATAGATGAGTTAAAAAGATTAAATATAGAACTTCTCCCACCAGATATTAACCGTTCGGATTTAGTATTTCAAGCTGATACCATAGATGGTAAGAATGTTGTATTTTTTGGAATGGGTGCATTAAAGGGAGCTGGAGATGTAGCTATTAACTCTATTATGAAAACTCGAAATGAAGGTGGAGAGTTTAAAGATATGAGTGATTTTATATCAAGGATTGATGCTAGTAAAGTAAATAAAAAAGTTATAGAGACACTCATCAAAGCAGGAGCATTTGATACTTTTGGATATACAAGAAAAGCTCTACTTACAAATATAGAGTATCTTGTGGGAGAGGCTGGTAGAGCAATGTTAGCTAAAAAACAAGTTATAGGCTCTCTATTTAGTGATGATGAGGATATGAAAAGAGTCGATATTCATATAAAACAAATAGAGGAGTATAAACTTTTAGAGTTACTAGAATTAGAAAAAGAGTCTTTAGGATTTTATGTATCTGGTCACCCATTAGATGAATATAGAGAAGAGCTTAAAAATATTACATATACTCTTAGCTCAGAGATAGATGATTTAGCAGATGGCTCACAAACTTTACTTATTGGTAAAATAGACTCAATAACAGAAAAAATCTCTAAAAGAGGAAATAAATTTGGAATTGCCAATATTATGGATTTACATGGAAATATTGAGTTAATGCTTTTTGAAAATAAATTAAATGAGTTAAAGGAGGAGTTTGACTTAGATAAACCAATAGCTTTTAAAGTTAGGATTAGTAGAGATGAAAAATCTACTAAAATAAGTATATTAAAGATAGAGTCTCTAAAAGAAGCAAGAAAAGAGAAAATTAATATAAAAAAAGAAATTATACATACTCCAGAACCAATACTCCCACCTATTATATTATCTATTAATCTTATGCCTAATACTAAAATTATTGAAGAGTTATACTGTCTAGTTCAGAAATATCAAGGAAAACGACCACTCCAATTAAAAATTAAATCAGAAGAGTCAGATATTATTATAGAGTCCAATATGAGAGTATCTGAAATGATTATTGATGAAGCAAAAGAGCTTGGAATAGAAGTTACTTAGATTTGAGATAATATATCTAGAGGTATAATCTGAGGGTATAGTCGTCTATACTCTTTATTATCTCCAATAAATTTCCAATCACTATCTTTCTCTTTTATTGCTAATAATTTCTCATCTCTTTTTATAATAATCTCTCTATTTAAAGTATCTATTTGAATATTATCACTACCATATTTACTAGTTAAAGCATCATTTAAAACTCTCATACTAAGTTTATCACTATATAAATTTGGATTTATAAATGCCAATCTTATTATACTCTTATACTCTACTCTAGCAAACTCCCCATTATTAAAAGATTGTATATCTCCAATATTAGTAATATTTGTATCAAAAGATTCTATTGTAATATCTTTTGAAGTTATGATGCTATCAATATATCTTCTAAACATATTTTTATTAATAGGAATAAATAGTTTAGGATATGTCATATCTATAATACCTTCTATATTTAGAGACTTTAACTCCTCTAAATAGCTCTCTAATGCTGTTTTTAACTCTAATTGTTCACTATTATATTCATTATCAGTTATAGTTGTTTCCTCTGGAACTATCTCTTCCTCTTTAGTGATATTTTGCTCTTTAATACTACTCTTTTTCTCTTTAAGTAATTTTTTTGTAAGATTACTATCTTTTTTTACCTCCTCTTTACATCCAATTATTAATAGAGCTATAACTATAGTTACTATTATTTTTTTAAGCATAATCCTCTCCCCTCACATGGTACTATTTTTTTGTAATTATATCATCTTTTAAATATAGTAATAAAACTCTACTCATCTCTGGATAACTTAGGGGTTGACGCATTAGATTATATGAGTTAAATTCTAAAGTTTTAAATAGTATATGACTATAATCTCCCTCAACTAATGGTGAAATTCTCTCTATTAGATATAATATCTTAGAGGTAGCTGATGGATAATCTATATCATATATCTCATCATATATAACTATATCACTATTAGAAAATTTCCACCTTCCATAATTATAAAATCTATCAATAGCACTATTTAAAATTGATTGAGTTAATACAAGATACTCTTGATTAGAAGTTACCTCATATCCTCTTAAGAGAGCTAAACCTAAATAGGCATAATCTTCTAAAAATCCAATTATATTATTAGTATGATATAACTCTCCATTAATATAAAATCTATCTAATAGAGTATCTAAAGCATCTACTGCAATATTTAAATATCTATTGTCTATAGTAGATGCTAAAAATAACATATCTATAATCATAGCATTAAAAGATGTTACTACTTTATCATCTATAAATATAGAACCATCTCTATTTTCTATTAAATTTGAGCCAAAAAGAGACCCTTTATAAAAATAGTTATAGATGAAATCTATATTTTTAATAGCAATATCTCTATATAAACTATTATCTGTAATCTTATAAGCTTCTATATAGATAGAGGTTATATTAGCATTTTCATAACTCATCTTCTCTAATCTTGGATTGCTCCAATCTTTCTCATTAGCATACCTATAAAACCCACCTCTTTTAATATCAAAAATTTCCCTATTTGCCATATTTTCAAGTGTAAAAGTTAATTTACTTAAAATTTTATCTTGGTTATTAATTTTATAATATTCTAAAATTAAATTTAATATAGATATTTGAAGAAATTTAGGTGTATCTCCAAAACCACCATTTTCTCTATCAAAAACCTCATCTAAATGCAAATTTATAGTTTTTAATATAGTACTATTTAATCTAGTTGCCTCTATCTTTTTATATTTTGATTCTATATATGAGAGTACCTCTTGCCCTTTCTCCTTTAGAGTATCTTTATCATTCTTATACTTCTCTATAATTACCTCTAAAAGTTCTTGAAATCCAAGTACATTTCCTCTTGGAGATGTGGGAATATAGGCAACACTATAAAATGGCTCTAAATCTTCACTCATAAAAATAGAGATAGGTGATGAGCAGTTCTGTCCATTCATTAATTTATATACTTTTTTATAAAATCTATCAATATCGACTCTCTCATCTCTATCTACTTTTATAGATATAAAATTTCTATTTAATAAATCAGCAATAGTTTTACTATTAAATGACTCCTCTTTCATCTTTTTACATAGAACAGAACCACTATATCCTATAGATAAAAAAATAGGTTTTTTCTCATCTTTTGCTTTTTGGAAACTCTCTTTCCCCCACGGAAACCAATTAACTAGCGTATTGCTATACTCCTTTAAATAGAGTGAATCTTGATTTTCTAAATTAAGTAACAAAATAAATCCTTTTTTATATTTTTTATAGTAAATTTAGAGCATAAGTAGTACTTTTTTATAAAATATTAAAAATATGATAATTATTGGCACTTTTTATCGCTCTATTAACGAAAATTTTACACTTCATTCGCTATAGTACTATAGATATTTTATGTATAGTACTATATACACTATTCACTTTCAAAAAGGGATTAAATCAGATGCGAATGTTGAAATTATTTTTATTAGTAACACTTTTTTTAAATGCTGATTTTGGTTCGGCCTTAAAAGGTCAATCAAATTTTTTATCACCAGAAGAGGCATTTAAAGTCTCTGCTGTTGAAAATGGAGATATGATAGAGACTAAAATTATTTTAGGTAAAAAAATTCATATTACAGATAAATCATTAAAATATAGGATTATAGAACCTAAAAAATTTGAGTTAAATGTTACTAGACCAAAAGCTCATAAAGTTAATGGTAATATGGTTTATGAAAAATCCATATTGGTTAATATCCCAATCTCACAAATAACTTCAAAAGTTAAAGGTAATTATACTTTTGAGATAGAACTACAAGGTTGCTCTGATAATGGTATCTGTTATAATACTATAAAAAAGAGATATAAATTCAAGACACCTGAACCTAGCTTTTTTAGTAAAATAATGAGTCTAACAGATGAATCTAATGCAGGAAATATAGTAGATGTGCTAAAAAGTGAGAGTTCTACTTTTATTATTTTTCTATTCTTAATATTAGGACTACTATTAGCACTTACTCCATGTATCTTTCCTATGATACCAATTTTATCTTCTATTATTGTATCTCAATCAGGAACAAGAGAACCTAGTGCTGTGAGAGGATTTTTTACATCATTAATATATGTCTTATCTATGGCAATTACATATACGGCTGTTGGAGTAATATCTGGACTACTTGGGGCTGATATTCAATCTGCAATGCAAAATCGATGGGTTTTATCACTCTTTGGTATTCTATTTTTTGCATTAGCAATTTCACTATTTGGTTATTATGAACTTCAATTACCAGCAAAATGGCAATCTAAAATTAATAGTGTAAGTGATAATGCACAAGGCAGGGGTGGAATTTTAGGAACTGCTATTATGGGTTTTCTATCTGCTTTCATAATTGGGCCTTGTGTTGCCCCTCCTCTTGCAGGAGCTGTTATATTTATATCTCAAACAGGTGATGCCCTCTTAGGAGGAGTTGCTCTGTTTGTTATGAGTTTAGGTATGGGACTTCCTCTAATTTTAGTTGGTATTGGAGCAGGTAAATTTATGCCAAAACCAGGTGGTTGGATGACAGTAGTATCGCAAGTCTTTGGAGTTATTATGTTAGGACTTGCCATATTTATGTTTGGAAAAGTGCTACCACCATCACTTACTATACTTTTATGGTCTCTTCTATTTATGGGTACAGCAATATATATGGGTGTATTTAATAGTAGCAAAGAGAGAATTGGAGCTACTAAACTATTTCAACTATTATCTTTTGTTCTATTGGTATATGGAACTTCTCTATTTATAGGTATGCTTAGTGGTTCAACCTCTATGCTACACCCTTTTGAAAAATTTACAACACAAAAAGTTATTAATAATATAACATCTAATAGCAAAAATACTATAGAAGATAAAGAGAATAGTAAACCAACTCTTGGTTACTCAATAGATAGATTATTAAAGGAGGTAAAAGAGAGTAAGAAGCTTGTTATGGTTGATTTTAATAAAAAAACTTGTCCAGCATGTAGAGAACTTGAAGAGATAACTTTTCCAGATAAAAGAGTAAAAGCTGAGATGAAAAGATTTAAATTCATTAGTATAGATGTTACAAACGATACAGATGAAGATAAGGCTCTTCTGAAAAAATATCATCTCTTCGGAACTCCAAATATTATCTTTTTTGATAAAAATAATAGCTATCTACCTCAAAAATCTATAACAGGATTTATAAAACCTGAGGCTTTATTAAAAATATTAAAATCTATTAAATAGATAAGAAGTTATTTAATATAACTTTAAAATTAAATTAATTAACTAATAAAATATTTTTTATTATTTTCACTATTAGTGCCAATTCTACTGTTATACTTACTTTTAATGAAAAATAAAAAGGGTAGTTATGCAGATTTATAGACCATTGCCAATAGATGAAGAGATAAAGATAAATTCAAAAAAAATTATTGTTAGTAAGACAGATAAGAATGGGAAAATTCTATATGCTAATGACTATTTTTGTGAAGTTTCAGGGTATGATAGAAATGAATTAATAGGTGTACCACACAATATATTAAGACATCCAGATATGCCACGAGCCATATTTTATTTGATGTGGAAAACTATACAGAGTGGTGGAAATATTACAGCTATAGTTAAAAACTTAGCAAAATCAGGCAAATATTATTGGGTTACAACAGATTTTGAAAACCATAGAGATATTAATGGACAAATTAATAGTTATATAGCATTTAGACGACCTGCATCAAAAAAAGCAGTTGAAGCTATTGAAGATTTATATGAAGCTCTTTTAGATATAGAAAAGAGACATGGTATGGAAGCATCTTTAGTATATTTACAAGGCTACTTAGATGAGAGACATACTAATTATCATCAACTTATGGAAGATATTGTAAAACCTAAAAGTTTAATGGAAAAACTTTTTAATTTAATGAAAAAAGCCTTTTTAAATAGTAATAATAGTCATAATTACTCCAAGGAGTATCAACATGCAGTTTAGATTAAATATTTTTCAGATATACTTACTTTTTATATAAAAAAAAGGATTATAGATGGATTTAACAGAGATATTTAATATGGGTGCTGATATTATTAAGGGTAATAGTGATGAAAATACTACAAATCTTGATAGTAACTCAATTACAAATGCTTTAAGTAATATTTTTAATGGGAAAGATGGAGAGAGTATTGATTTAAGCTCAATTTTATCTAAAATATCAGATGGAAACTTTAGTGAGACAATTAGCTCTTGGATAGGTAATGGGGAAAATAAGCCAATCTCAACAGAAGGAATTACTGACCTTTTAGGTGAGGATAAAATATCTGAATTTGCATCAAGTTTAGGTATAAATTTAGATAGTGCAAAAAAAGCTTTAGCTGATGCAATTCCTAATTTAGTGGATAAAGTAACTAGTGGAGAGAACTCATTTGTCAATGATATGTTAGAAAAAGTTGGTGGTGTTGATGGTGCTATGGATATGATAGGAAAAATGTTTAAATAGTAATATTATTAAACCTCAAGGGCTTTTTTTATACATGAGTCTATTAGAGGTTTATCAGCAACTTTATATTTGCAATATTTAGGAAGATGAGTCTTTGTTGCTTCTCCTATTAAAATAGCTGTATAGCTACTATCCCAACTAAAATTTTTAAAAAAACAGTTAATTGTTGATGGTGAAGTAAATATAATAGTTGCACCCTTTATAGGTTTATCTTTTGAAAGATATTTTTTACATAGAGTTTTATATATAATCTGTTCTTTTAGATTAATCCCATCTTTTTCTAAAAAAGCTCTACTATCAAAAGATACTTTTTGGGGTCTAAGATATAAAATTTTTCTATGGCTAAAAAACTCTTTTATATTAGAGGCTAACTCCTTTCCATAAAATTTTTTAGGATAAAATATTACTTCTCCTCCAAGTTCCTCTATTTTAGCCTTTGTAGCTCCACCTATAGCAATAGATGAATAGTTTTTCCAACTTTTATCTATATTATTAGCAGTTATTACTGCCTGTTTTGATGTAAACATTAGAGTATCAATATCTAAAAAATCTATCTTAGTAGCAGTTGTCTCAAATCTAATCATAGGAAGAGATATAGTTTTATCTCTTTTTAAAGGTGAAAGTAGATATATCATCATTGTAAAACACCATTATTTATATCCTCATCATCATAAGGGTCATAGTGTGGTGTAATTATCCACTTTTTCTTACTATCTATCTTTTTTATCTTATCCTCTATCTCATCTGAAATCCTATGTGCTGTTAAGAGTTTCATATCTGGTTCTAATACTAAATGAAACTCTACAAAATTATTTGTTCCATCTGTTCTAGTTTTTAACCAGTGGTAACTATTTACTTTAGGTTGATTTTCGATAATTTTCTCTATTTGAGCTATTACATCTCTGTCTAAAGAGTGGTCAAGTAAAATATATATCCCCTCTTCTATAATCTCATAAGCTGAATATATAATATATACTCCAATTCCAAGTCCAAATATAGCATCAACAATATTCCATCCTGTAAAATAGACAATTATCAAAGATAGTAAGATAACACCATTACTTAAAAGGTCTGTTTTATAGTGAAGAGCATCAGATTTAATTACTATATTATCTGTCTTTTTAGCTACATTTAAAAGATATCTAACAAGAAAAAATGTAACCACTATAGATATAACCATTACTAAAATAGCAGAGTTTAAAAGCTCTGTCTCTTTTCCATATATAGCTTTAGAGATAGCTTCATATATAATATAGAGTCCCGAGATAGTAATTATTGTCCCCTCAATTACCCCTGCAATTGCTTGAACTTTACCTTTTCCATACTGAAATTTTTCATTAGCTTCTTCTTCAGATTTTTTAATAGCAAAAAAATTAAATATAGATATAACAGTATCTAATAGAGAATCAATTGCTGAGGCTAAAAGAGCAATTGAACCTGAGGCTACACCTATAGAGAATTTTACTATAGTTAGAGTTGTAGCTACCATAGTAGCTATAATAGTTGCCTTTTTTTGAATAGACATAATAATTCCTTTTTTAAATAGATGAAATTCTATCTAAAAAAGTCTATTATTAATCTTTTACTTCATACATTGCTCTACCCTGCTCATATAGGTCATTTCCATAGGTATCATTAATTACAGTTACAGGGAAATCCTTAACGGTTATCTTTCTAACAGCCTCTGGACCTAACTCTGGATATGCTATAACTTCAGATGAGGTTATCTTTTTTCCAAGTAAAGCTCCCGCTCCCCCTGTTGCTCCAAAATAGATACCATCATACTTAACACAAGCATCTTTTACCTCTTGGCTTCTCTTCCCTTTTCCTATCATACCTTTTGAACCATGTTTTAACATTGTTGGGGAGTAACTATCCATTCTATAACTAGTAGTAGGTCCTGCACTACCTATTGGGTCACCTGGTTTTGGAGGAGTTGGTCCTACAAAATATATGACTGAACCCTTTATATCAAAAGGTAACTCTTCACCCTTTTCTATAAGTTCAACTAATCTCTTATGTGCAGCATCTCTTGCTGTATATAAAGTTCCATTGAGTAGAACAGTATCACCTGCTTTTAATTTTTTTGTATCTTCACTAGTTAGTGGTGTTGTTAGAGTATATTGTGCCATTTTATCTCCTTATATAGTAATATGTGTGTGTCTTGATGAGTGACATTGAACATTAACAGATACTGGAAGTGATGCAATATGACAAGGATTAGCTTCAATATGAACAGCTAATGCTGTTTTAGTTCCACCCATTCCCATAGCACCAATTCCAAGCTTATTAATCTCTGTTAATATTCTCTGCTCTAACTCATCTAGTTCTTGGTCTGGATTTCTAGTTCCAATATCTCTAAATAGTGCATGTTTAGAGCTAATTACTGCTTTTTCAAATGTTCCACCAATTCCAACACCTACAGTAATTGGAGGACAAGGATTTCCTCCTGCATCAGAGATAACCTCTTTTACATACTCTACAATTCCATCTTTTCCTGCGGCAGGTGGAAATACTTTAGCACGGCTAACATTTTCGCTTCCTCCACCCTTTGCAGCATACTCTATATCTATCTTATCACCCTCTACAATATCAAAATGAATAATTGCTGGTAGATTATATCCAACTGTATCTTTTAGATTTGCTCTGCTAAATGGCTCACAAGTAGAGGCTCTAAGATAGGCATCTCTATAACCCTGCTCCGTCCCCTTATTTATAGCATCTTTTAAGAGACCACCTTTAATTTTAACCTCATCTCCAACTTTTACAAAAAATACAGCTAAACCCGTATCTTGACATAGTGGTCTCTTCTCATTTTTAGCAATATTGGCATTTTCTAAAATTTGTCTAATTACCTCTTTACTAACTGGAGATTTCTCATTTTCCATTGCCTCTTTTAATGCATCATAAGTATCTTGTGGTAAATCTGTTCCACAATGTACTATAATATCTCTAACAGCTTTGACTATAACATCAAATTCTATCTCTCTCATAAAGACTCCTATTTATATAGTTTAGAATATTCTACATCTACCTTTATTAAGATTATAGATATATATTAATATTATACAAGATATATCTACCTATGTGAAGTATTGTAATCCTTAAAATCCATATATATCATGACAGCTATTACATATATTAATAATATTTTCCACTTGTGGTCTTACCCACTCCATCTTTTTAGCCTCTACTATCTTATATAATTTAATAGAGGCTTTAGTTAGAGCTTTCGATAATCTAATATACTCATCATCTGCATTAGGATATAGATATCTAATCTTTTTTGTATCTGCTATAAATTTTCTCAATGTTTTTTTACCATTTTTTGTAAAAAATAGGTCATCTTCCCCCTCTTGAACCTCAAAATTTATTCTAGAAAATAGAATATAATCTAAATTATTCATTATCTTTTTTAACTGACTATTTTTATGCCTTTTTTTAATAATTATCTTTTTTTTATTCTCTACAATCTGTTCTTCAATAAAAGGAGTTGGATTAGGAGTAATTATATCTACTTTGTTTGATATAATTGGAGTATGGATAACTATTTTCTCCTTTTTTATATGTTGAGTTGAAGTACAACCATCTATAAATAATAGAACTGAAATAATAATGTAAATTAAACGCATAGTAATTACTCGTATATATTAGATTTATAATATATTACAATCTATTTGGTTAAAATTTGATTTTAATTAATATATAACTCCTGAACCAAGAACTCTATTATTATCATAAAATACAGCTATCTGTCCAAATGCCAATCCATAAACAGGTTCATTAAGCTCTACTAAACCTATATTGTTATCTATCTTAACACTACATTCAATAGCTCTTGTTCTATATCTTACCTTTACAGAGGCTCTAAAATTTTTTAAATTTTCAAACATATTTATATTTTTAATATTAAAGGTTCTTACCTCCAATTCATCTCTCTTACCAACTACTATCTGATTACGCTCTGGTTTAATAGCTAAAACAAAATGTGGTTCATGAGCCCCCTCTACTCTAAACCCTCTTCTCTTTCCTATGGTGTAGTGCATATAGCCTTTGTGAGTTCCTACTACTTCACCTTTAGAGTTTATAGTTTCTCCAATATTATCTATATTCACATGTTTTTCTAGGATTTTGGTATAGTCATTCTCTACAAAACATATCTCACTACTCTCTTTTTGAGTTGCAAAATCCTTTAAAGGTTTAATCTTTGAAGCAAATGCTTTAACATCATCTTTTATCCATGAGCCTAGAGGAAATATGAGTTTGGGAAGTATCTCTTTTTTTACTTGTGCTACAAAGTAGCTCTGGTCTTTACTCTTATCTTCTGCCATATAGAAAAACTCTCCATCACACTTAAGGTAGTGACCTGTTGCTACTCTATCAATCCCTAAAGAGTTGGCAAACTCAACCATTTTACCAAACTTAATAGTTCTATTACACATTACGCATGGATTAGGGGTAAGTCCATCTCTATATGTGTTGACAAAATAGTCATATACCTCATTTTTAAAATCTATTGATAAATCATGGAAATATACATCTATGCCTAAATAGTTAGCCACTCTTTTAACTTTTTTGAAATTTTCTTCATGATACCCCTCTTTTTCATGAAGTTTCATATATACTCCTACAACCTCATATCCCTCTTTTTGTAGTAAAACAGCAGTAACAGTCGAATCGACTCCACCACTCATACCTACTAAAACTTTTTTACTCACTTTTTACCTTTCTTTTTAAGATAGATATATTTAATGTAAGAAGATTTCATATAGCTCATAGGAGTTAAAACTGATGCTCTATTTCTCCATGAAGGATGAGGTAAGATTAACTCTTTAGAGTCCATAATAATATCTTCATAAAAAATTATATCAATATCTAGCGTTCTAGGTGCGTCTTGAAAGGAACGCCTTCTACTAAATTTTTTTTCTAAATGGAGAATATATCGTAAAAGTGCTTTAGGTTTTAAACATGTTTTCACATAAATTAGTGAGTTATAAAAATATCTCTGATTTAAATATCCAAATGGTGGATTTTTAAGAATTGGTGCTGTCTCAAATATTTCAATATATGGAGATTTTTTTAAAAATATAAATAGATGATTAAATCTTCTTCTTACATTTCCAATATTTCCACCAATTCCAAGTAGTGCTTTATATTTTAATCTCTTATTTAACTCTACCTTTTTTATATATGGATAATATCTACTAAAATATAGAATATTATCTCTATCTAATTTTATAATCAAACTTTAACTTCTGATATATTAAAAATAGGGATAAACAGATAGCAGATATTAAAATAATAGATGCACCTGAAGAGATATTATATATATATGATATAATCAGTCCTAAAACAGTAAATATAGATGAAAATATACCAGATAGTATCATCATCATATATAGAGTATTTGATAATTTTTCAGCAATATAGATAGGAATTGTAAGTAGTGCAATTACTAAAATAAGTCCCACTATTTTAATGGCAACTACTACACTAAGTGCTGATAGTACTAAAATTAGTGTATAGTAAAATCTAACATTAATTCCTCTAAGTTTAGCATACTCAATATCATAAGATACAGCTAAGATTTCTCTATATTTTAGTGTTACTATTAATATAGTAGATATTAATAGTAATATCATATAGTATAAATCACTATGACTTACAGATAAAATTGAACCAAATAGATAACTCATTAAATCACCTTTATATCCAGGAGTTAAATCTATAAATACTACTCCTAAAGCCATACCAACAGCCCACATTAAGCCAATAAATGTATCAACTCTATCTCTATGGTTAAGTGTAATCGACGCAATAATTAATGCAGAAGTAACAGCAAATAGAGATGCACCCAAAAAAAATGGAAATCCTAAAAATATAGCAAGTCCAATACCTCCATAAGAGGTATGTGCTATGCCCCCTGCTAAAAATACCATTCTATTTACAACAATTAATGAACCAATTATCCCTGAAACAATAGATACTAAAATACCTGCGATAAGAGCATTTTGAATAAACTCATAAGATAGAGCCTCTATCATCTACTATTGCCTTTTAATATATTAAATAGTTCAACTTCACAAAAGTGTCCTGCCATATTTAACTTCTCTCTCTCTTTTTGATTTAATTGATGATATGTGAGTCTTTTGTTGATATGTACTATCTTATTTGCATACTCTAGTACAATAGATATATCATGACTAACTACAATTATAGTAATATCTCTATTTAGAGCTTTTAGAAGTTCATATATTTTTTTCTGTCCATCAATATCTATACTAGCAGTTGGCTCGTCTAATATTAAAATCTTAGGATTAGCACATAAGGCTCTTGCTATCATTACTCTTTGTCTCTGTCCACCTGATAGTTCACCTATCTTCTTTTGAGAAAACTCTTCCATTCCAACTTGTGCTAATGCACCCATAGCACACATAATCTCCTCTTTTGCATATCCAAATATAGGTCTCTTAGTTCCAATATGTCCCATAAGTACAACCTCAATTATTTTAATTGGAAAATTTGTATTTATATTTGTATCTTGTGGAACATAACCTATTTTAGATAGATTTTTTTTTGGTATCTCTCCAAAAGTTTTGATAATACCCTTTTGAGTTGGAATTAAACCTAATATCAATTTAAGAAGTGTGGATTTTCCTCCACCATTAGGACCAATAATAGCAAGGAAATCTTTACTCTCTATCTCTAAATTTATATCTTCTAAAATGGTATACTTATCATAAGCGAAAGATAGATTTTTTATCTCAATTATAGGAATGTTTAATCCTCCTCTTCTAATTGTTCTTCATATTTTATCCCCTTTTTAGATGATGGTACAGCACCCTCATCTGGTAATCTAATAACAAATGTTGTCTTTTCATTTAATATACTAAATACCTCAATAGAACCATGAACCCTCTCTATCATATTTTTACTCATATATAGCCCTAAACCTGTACCTTTTGTTTTATGTTTAGTAGTAAAATATGGATCAAAGATATTTTTCAAAATTTTTTTAGGAATACCTCCTGCATTATCTTGTACTGTAATAATAAGTTCATCTTTTTCATGATAGACTCTAATAGTTATCTTACCATTTGTAATATTATTCTCCTCAAAAGCATCTCTTGCATTATTAAGAAGGTTCATAATGGTATGTTTTATATCATTTTCATACCCTTTATATTTAATATCAGGTTCACAATCAAGCTCTACTTTAATATTTAATCTCTTAAAGGTATCTCCAATCAGTTTTATAGTTGACTCTATAGTTTTTTTAAGATTAAATGTTTGAGGCATATCAGATTTATCTACAAATCTTCTAAAATCATCAACTGTATTGGAGAGAAACTGTATAGAGTTATTTATCTTATCTGTTACCTCTTCTATATTAATACTATCTTGCATACCAAGTTCTGTTTTTATCTTTATATCATTTAATATCCAAGATACAGAATTTAATGGTTGTCTCCACTGATGAGCAATATTTTCAAGTATCTCTCCCATAGATGCAAGTCTTGATTGTTGGTTCATAATTGCTGTCTGTCTCTTTACCTCTCTTACAGCATCATCAATTCTAATTTGTAATTCATCATTTAATGTCTTTAATTCTTTTGTTCTCTGCTCTACTCTAATCTCTAAATTTTCAGTTAAACGGTTAAGCTCATTTGCTGTTTTGTGCATAATTGAGTAGAGATTTTTATTTGCAATCTCAAAAGGTGTAATATTTGTCTCTTTATACTCTACTAAATCTATATGACTACTATTGGATTCACTAAGTACTGCCATAATAAATGTATGATTATGATATGTATTTGGATGATTTTCCTCATTAAAATACTCTTGTGCTGTCATATATCCAAATATATGATTATTATCTTTAATATTTGATATATAGTGTTTAATTGGTATTCTAAAACCATACTCATAAGATACATTAGCTCCAATCCATAATGCTTCTGCTGGAGTAGATGATAAAAAGTTATATATCTCTTGTATTCTATTCATCATCGCATTATAGTTTCCAATAGAGAGTTGAACAATATCATTTTGATTTAATTTCTGAGCTGTTGTGATACTCTGCTCTTCTAAATTAGTATCTAATATATGAACCGTATATGAGATATTCTCTTTTGTAATAAATAGTGGAACTTGTAAAAATACAGACCTATTCTCCTCTATATTTGGGAAATATTTTCTATATATATCTAATGCAGGATTATTTGCCATACTAAGTATTGTTGAATTTTTAGCTTTAGTAATTCTCTTTTTTTTACTTATTGGTTTCCAATCAAATGCTTGATATAACTCAACTGTTAAATTCTCTCCATGTAAAAAAATTAATATGATAGCATTTGTATATATTTTATTTTTATGAAATATAAATGATTTATTGCTATTTGGTGATTTACTTGTAGCACCACCACCAAAAATCTTAAGATGACTGAAATCTTTACCTAAAGAGTTTATAAATGATGAGGTTTGACAATTATTAAAACTAGATAAAATTTCAATTGCCTCTGTATCTGATTGTAAAAATTTCTGTATATGATTTTTATCTATTTTATACTCATTACAATCTTGTTGAATATAGTTTTTACTCAAATCTAAAACTAAAGATGATACAGAACTAGTCTCTAACTCTATTATAGAAATAATAGGTTGTCTATTTAAATCTGAAATCTGATGTTTTATAAAACTTGCAAAACTCTGCATACCAACTATTGTTGCATCAGGAAATATTGTATTTAGTCTATCTAAAATATTCTGTATATATTTAATATCATCACTTGGATAGTTAATCTCAATTATTAATTTTTCTGAATTTTTAATATTATGTTCTTGATACCACTCTTTAAATGTATCAAAGTCACTATAGTAGTGTACTAACTGTCTCATCTATATACCTCATTTAAATATTTTTGAACCAATACGAACTAAATTTGAACCACACTTAATAGCCAATTCATAGTCCCCACTCATACCCATAGAACATATCTCTGCCCCATCTCTTTTTAATTTCTCATATATATTGTAAGTAGTCTCAAAACTCTTTTGAACTATTTTTTTACTGCTACTTAAAGCTCCAATACTCATTACACCCTTTAGTTTTATATGAGGATATCTCTCTTTTATCTCTTGATATATATCAACTGCCTCATCTACCTTAACACCTGATTTACTGTTTTCATTAGCAGAATTTATTTGAAGTAGAGCATTCATAGTTGTCTCTTTTTTTTCTAATCTACTATTTAATGCTTCTGCCAATTTTAAAGAACTTAATGATTGTAGTAGATATGGTTTTAATTCAATTAGCCTATTTATCTTATTTGTCTGAAGAGTACCTATCATATGCCACTCTATTGGAAGAGATTTTAAACTCTCAACTCTATTGGCTAACTGCTGAACTTGATTTTCTGCAAATGCTCTTTGTCCTAATTCATATAGTAATCTTATACTCTCTTCATCACTATATTTTCCAACTGCAACTAGTTTTACAATATGGTGTTCACTAACTTGAATTCTTGCCTGTTCAATATTCCAAATAACTCTATCTAAATTTTCTCTTAATCTCTCTCTCATAATCTATCCTAATAGCCTATTTAAATCATTATATATTCCAAGTAGCATAAGGGAGAGTAAAATTCCCCATCCAACTATGGTCAATCTATACATCATCTTCTCACTTGGAGCTTTTCTTGTTATTATCTCATATATATTAAACATAATATGTCCACCATCAAGTGCAGGTATTGGGAGAAGATTTAGAACTCCTAAGTTTACAGAGATTAGTGCTGTAAAAAGTAGAAGAGCTATCAATCCTGATTGACTAGCTTTTGATGTAATATCTACAATAGATATTACTCCTCCTAATTGATTAGCTGGAACTGAACCTGTAATTAGTTTCTCAACACTCTTAAAAATCATTGTGGAAGCATAAACAGTCTCATTATATGCAAAAATAATACCGTCAATTGGAGAAAATTTTAATATATTATTAGTAATCTTAGGAGCAATACCGATAATTTTTCTCTTAATAATCTCTCCAAATTTATTTTTCTGCTCTTTGATTAAAGGTTTAATATTAAAAGTTAACTCTTGATTAGCTCTTAATATAGTAAATTCTATACTATCATTATATTTTTGAATACTCTTACCTATACTATCCCAATTTTTAATCTCTATGCCATTAATCTTAACTATCTTATCTCCCTCTTTTAATCCTGCCTCTTTTGCAGGTGAGTCACTAGAGAATGTACCAATGGTAGGTGATATATAGTGTGAATAGTTAAATAGTGGAGATAGATATGTTCCAATCTGAGAAACTGTAAAATAGAGAATAAAAGCTACAAAAAAATTAGCAAATGGTCCTGCTAAAAGTATAAGTATCCTCTGCCAAGGCTTTTTAGCTGTATAACTATCACTATCATAATTTTTAGCTAGTGGATTACTATCATCTTGCCCCTTCATCTTTACATATCCACCTAATGGAATAATAGATATACTCCACTCTGTATCTCCAATTTTTTTTGTAAAGAGTCTCTTCCCAAATCCTATGCTAAACACATCAACCTTTACATCAAAAAATTTAGCCATTAAAAAGTGACCCAATTCATGAAAAAAGATTAAAAACGATAAAACTAATAATGCAATAAAAATACCCATAAAAATCCTAGATTTAATTTAAAGTATTATACCCTTTAGATAATTAAAGTATCTATCTTAATTGTCGGAAACCATAGTTTTATTCTGTTATTCACTCTATCTTTTATTAATTTATAGAACTTATCTTTATTTAAACCTAAGATAACTCCTCTTACAGTTTTGACCCTCTCTATATCTACTAAAATATTAAATTCTCTTAAAATCTCTTTTTGAAGTAGTCTAAAATCAATCTGCCCAAATCTATTATGGGTATTTTTATACCCTTGCATAACTTTAGTAGCTTTACCAATACCACAGATAAATACAATCTTTTTAATTCCAATACTGTTTGCAATCTCTATTGAGTCATATACAAAATTACCAATCTCTACTATCTGTTCTATATTATACATCTCTTTAGCCTTAGCAAAAGAGCTATTTCCAAGAGTTAATACAACCTCTCTATATCCATTACTTTTAGCAAAATTTAATTCTGTTTTTATACTATCAAGATAAGCAGAGCTTGAGATAGGTTTTACAAATCCTGTTGTACCTAAGATAGATATACCACCAACTACTCCAACCTTCTCATTTGCTGTCTGTCTTGCTAATTCCTCTCCATTGGTTACAGATATAGTTACAAATATCTCTTCTATATTATGGTTAAAACTACTATATATATTTTTAATCGCATTAAGTGGTATTGGATTTATTGCAGGATATCCTCTAGGAGGTTTTAGTCCATCTTTTGTTACAATTCCAACTCCAACTCCTGCATATATATTAAGCGCGTTAAATTTATATGCTTGATGAGGTTTAGAATTTAACTCTAAATCCTCTAATCTATCTGATACAGTTACAACAATTTCACACCCCCTAGTTACATCAAGGTCATCATTATCCATCTTATTTGTAATAGATATAGATTTTTCCCTTGTAACTAAAAATGCTTCCAGAGCTGATTTAAAAGCAATTAATGCATGAACTCCTGTTGTATATCCTCTTTTTAATTTACTCAACTTATATAATTCACTTTTTTTTAATTATAACAGATTAAAATTAACACACTATAATTACGTAAAAAAGGATTGCTTTGTGGCACTTATTAGTCTATTTGATATTGATAAAAACTATGATGTGAAACAACTCTTAAAAGGGGTGAATTTTACACTTAATGAGGGGGAGAGAGTTGCTATTATTGGACAAAATGGTTGTGGAAAGTCAACACTACTTAAGATTATATCTAATGAGATTGAGCCTGATAGTGGACGCAGAGTTATAAATAGCAGAGTAATCATAGACTCATTAAGTCAAAATCCAAAGTTTAAAGATAATCTAAATGTAAGAGATGCTATAGAGGCTGAATTAACAGAGCTTAAAGAGGCAAAAGAGAGATATGATGAGTTATCCAATCTTCTCTCTAGTGATTTTAATAATAAAGCACTACTAGAAGAACACTCTAATATAGTTACATATCTTGACCACCATAATGCTTGGAATTTAGATGATAAAATAGAGAGAGTCCTACAAGAGTTTAAGCTAAAAGAGTATGAATATAGAGATGTAAATAGTTTATCTGGTGGAGAGCAGAGAAGAGTAGCTTTAGCATCTCTTATACTAAAAAAACCTGATATTCTACTACTTGATGAACCAACTAACCATCTTGATGTATATATGGTGGAGTTTTTAGAAGATATTTTAATTAAAGAGAAGTTTACTCTTTTAATTATATCTCATGATAGACACTTTATCAATACTATTGCTACTCGTATTGTTGAGATTGAAGATATGAGTATAGTATCTTATAGTGGAGGGTATGACCAATTCCTAGTTAAAAAAGAGCAAAGAATGCAAAGTATGAAAAAAGAGCATGAGAATTTGCTAAGATTTTTAAAAAAAGAGGAAGAGTGGTTAAATCGAGGGGTTAGAGCTAGACTTACAAGAAATCAAGGTAGAAAAAAGAGGGTATTTGAGCTAAGAGAGAAAGCAAAAAAAGACCCAACTCTTATACGAAAAATGATGATTGAGTTAGAGAGAGAGAAAAAGAGTTTTAACTCTGAGGGTTCAATATCTAAAAAGAAGATGCTATTTGATATTGAGGATTTAAGCTACTCTATAGGTGGAAAAAATCTTATTGAAAATCTAACTATACGAATTTTACAAAGAGACAAAATAGCAGTAGTAGGACATAATGGCTCTGGAAAATCAACACTACTTAAAATACTTCTTGGAAGAATAGAGCCAGATAGAGGAGTTATAAAAAAAGGAGAGTTCTCAATAGGATATTTTGACCAGCATAGAGAGATGTTAGATGATAACAAGAGCATAGTAGAGACATTCTTGCCAAAAGGTGGAGATAGGATAGAGCTTGATAATGGAAAATCTATGCACATATATGCCTATCTAAAGAGTTTTCTATTTCCTGAAGAGTATCTAACAAAAAAGATAGGTTATCTTAGTGGAGGAGAGAAGAATAGAATAGCCTTAGCACTCCTCTTTACAAAAAAAGTTGATTGTCTTATATTAGATGAGCCTACAAATGACCTTGATATTCAAACCATAAATATTTTAGAGGAGAAGTTAATAAACTTTCAAGGGGCATTAATATTTGTAAGTCATGATAGATATTTTATAGATAAAATTGCATCTAAACTTCTTATATTTAAAGGAGATGGAGTTGTTGAAGAATCATATCAAAACTATAGTGAGTATCTATCTATTGAAAAGAGTATAAATGAACTATATAAAATAGATAATGAGATAAAAAAAGAGATTAAAATTACTACTCCTACTAAAATAAAAAAACAGACTAAACTTAGCTATAAAGACCAGAGAGATTTAGATAGACTTCCTAATATTATAGAAGAGCTTGAGAGTAAAATAGATGAACTTAATAAATGCCTATCAAATCCAGAGTGCTATATGCAAAGAGGACTAAGTGAAGTGGCTAGTGAGTTAAAAGAGTTAGAAGATGAGTATGAAAAAAAGAGTGATAGATATTTAGAGCTTCTTGAACTTCAAGAGGAATTGGAATACTTAAAATAAAAATAAACTTAAAATGTTTTAATAGATTTAGCTTTAAATATCAAGAAACATTAAGAAATTATTAATATTTAAAATTTAAGTTTTTTTTAAATTTTTTTAAAAAATACTTCTTTTTATAGTTTTTTTTCGCTATAATTTTCTCATGAGAGTCTTAATCCCCCAACTCCCCCTTATTTCCCTAAAGGCTCTCATAGATAACTTTTAATATCCATCATTTTTATTTCCCTTTTTTTGATTACAAAACCATTAAAAGTTATCGAACTTATTATTTTTTTTAATTAAATCTATTTTTATAGCTACACTTCAAACATAACTCTTCACTACATCTATATTTTCTAAATCCATCTCGTATATTAGAAGCTCTCGTATTAGATAGTATCTCTTTTAAGCTCTCTTGTTTTAAATCTCCTAATGATATGACTCCATTACTATCTAAACAGCATGGTACAACTACTCCTGAAACAAGGATTGCTATATGAGAGCTTAATCCTTGACAAGTCCCATCTCCATAGATTTGATTATTTAGAGATGGCCACTCAAAATAGTTATCAAAGTGGAGGATAATTTTACTATCCAACCTAACTCTATCTTTTCCTTTTAGGTTTAGATTGTCTAAATTTACTCCAAAAAATGAGTTTAGAGTGTTGAAAATTTTACTATTAAACTCTCTCTCACTCATAACCTCATCTAAATTCCAAATCCTAAGATTTATAAATATATCTCTATTTAACTCTAATTTTTTATTGCATATATTTAATATAGGCTCTATATACTCTCTAAAAGATATACTCTTATCATTTTTATTGAAAGAGTTAAGAGATATATTTATCTGTTTAATAGCAGGATGAAAAAGTGTTTTTAAGTTATGATTTTTGATGTAATATCCACTTGTAGTAATGACTGCCCTCATACCGTATCTATATATAATATCTAAATATTTAGATAGATTAGAGAGAGTCAGAGGGTCACCTACCACATGACAAGCTATCTCTTTTGTAAAAAATTTAGCCTGTTTAATTATAAATTCAAAAAAATCTAAACTCATAATATCATTAGGTAACTCTTTAGTTGGACAGAATGAACACTTAAGTCCACATATATTTGTTAGTTCTATATATATTCTATAAAATTTCAAATTAGATAGAAATCTCTTTAATATCAGCAATCTCTCGAAAAGATTTATATATAGATGCTATCATATTTTTTCTATTCTCCCTTATACTTCTATCTTCAACATTTACCATAATATTATCGAAATATCTATCTAACTCATTTTTTAGAGAGAAGAGTCCATTTAATCTATCTTTATAGCTGGAGTAATCTTTTGATATAACCTCTATATATCTATTATATAACTTATTTTCTATACTATCTTGAAATAGCATAGCGTTAATAATAAGCTCTTGATTTAAATCTATATCTTTAGAGATATTTGCAACTCTCTTAAAGGTTGAAAATTGCTCTTTAAAACTCTTTTGAGTTACAATACTATTTAGAGCATCTACCTTTTTAGCTATCTTATTAATATCTCTCTCACCTGAGCTTAAAACAGCAGAGATAACAGATGGATTGGCATCTAAAATCTTATAGACTCTCTCTAAGATAAAATCTATTAATTTCTCTCTATTATAATCTCTGTATAGCTCTTTGGTTAATTCTAAAATATTATCTATATTAAAATCTAAATCATACTCAATAACCATTCTAATAATACCATTTACAGCTCTTCTTAATGCAAATGGGTCTTTTGAGCCTGTTGGAATTTTACCAATACTAAATAGTCCAATAAGTGTATCTAGTTTAATTGAGATAGATAAAATTGAAGAGAATATTGATGATGGGAGTTTAGCTCCATCTCCTAAAGGGTAATATTGCTCTTTTATAGCATTAAAAACTAAACTATCTTTTCTTAAAGCTTTAGCATAGTAGTAACCCATTAAGCCTTGAAGCTCTGTAAACTCATATACCATCTCTGAAGTTAAATCTGCTTTTGCTAACTCTACAGCCTCTTCCATAAGCATAACTAACTCTTTTGAACTTTTGTTACTCTCCTCTTCTACTCTATCCATATATAAGCCAAGAACTCTTAGAGATATAGCCTTTTCTCTATCTATCTTATCCTTTAAGCTCCCTAGAGAGTCCATAAATGTAATCTTCTCTAATCCATTAGTTGATAATCCCCTCTTTAAATCATTTCTATAGAAAAAGAGTGCATCAGATAGTCGTGGTTTTAAAACTCTCTCATTTCCTGCTATGATTTTAGAGTAGTCATCGGTTACTCCATTAGATACAACTATAAATTGGTTACTAAGTCTATTATCTTTAAATACAGGGAAATATCTCTGATGCTCTTTCATAGATGCAATAATAACCTCTGGTGGCAACTCTAAAAATGACTTATCAAAAGTTCCTAATAGAGCCTTTGGATTTTCTGTAATTGCTACAACCTCATCTAATAGAGATTTATCTCTCTCTATCTTAATATTATGCCTTTCTTCTAAACTATCAAATTGAGAGACTATTATCTCTTCTCTCTCTTTAGGATATAGAATAACTTTTCCATCTCTTAATATATTTTCATACTCATTAATTACTTTTAGATTAATAGGCTCAAAAGATACCACTCTATGGACAAAAGTTTTAGTATCAGATTTTACTCCAAATATAGTTATATCTATACTCTCATTGTCTAATCTAACCTGTAGCCATCTAATAGGACGAATAAACTCATCTCTTCTATCCCCCCAACGCATCATTTTACCAAAACTCATAGAGGCTATCCATTTTTTTATCATCTCCTCTAAAAGCTCTTTAGTATCTTTTCCAATCTCTTCTCTCTTAAAGTATAAAACCTCTCTTCCATTTTTAGTAGCTCTATCTAACTTATCAAAAGATACTCCACACTTCCTAGCAAAACCATCTCCAGCTCTTGTAATCTCTCCATCTCTAATAGCTACACTAATAGGAGGTCCAAATAGCTCTGTTATACTATCTTGCTGTTTAAGAGGTATATCTTTATGTAGAAGAACTAATCTTCGTGGGGTATATAGAAACTCAAACTCAGAGTCTAATCTATACTCTTTTAATATATCTGCCCAAGATTTTTCAATATTTTTTAAAATTTTTAGTAGAGGAATGGCAGGAAGCTCCTCTACACCTATCTCAATTAAAAGTGATTTTGTCATATTTTCTTATCCTAACTCTCAATAATTGTCGGATTTTATCACAATCTTAATAAATTATTCCTCTTTTTGCATAAAACTCATCTCTAAAGCTATTAAATTTATTCTCTATTATAGCCTCTCTCATCTCTCTCATAAGATTTAGATAGTAGTATAGATTATGAATGGTAGCCAATCTAAAATATGTAATCTCCTTAGCTCTAATAAGATGGTTAAGATAGGCTTTAGAGTAGTTCTTACACACCATACAGTTACACTCACTATCTATTGGAGATGTATCTAATTTAAATCTAGCAGACCTAATATTAATCTTTCCATAAGAGGTAAATAGTGTTCCATTTCTTGCATTTCGTGTTGGCATTACACAATCAAACATATCAACACCTCTTGCTACATTCTCAACTAAATCTTCAGGAGTTCCAACTCCCATAAGGTATCGTGGCTTATTTTTTGGCATAAACTGAGTTGTCCACTCAACTGTAGAGTACATATCTTGATTACTCTCTCCTACACTTAATCCTCCAATAGCAAATCCATCAAAATCTAATCTACATAGCTCCTTAGCTGACTTCTCTCTAAACTCTCTATCTGTTCCACCTTGAATAATTGCAAATATATTCTGTCCAACTCCTATACCTCTCTCTTGATTATCTCTATGGTAATCTATAGACTCATCTGCCCATCTTGTAGTCCTCTCTATACTCTCTTTAATTCTACTCTTAGTTGCAGGTAGTGCTACAAGGTCATCTAATATCATCATAATATCAGAGCCTAAATTGTATTGAATATCTAAAACTTTCTTAGGGGTAAAGTAGTGTCTGCTTCCATCAATATGGCTTCTAAATAGAATACCTCCCTCATCTATCTTTACATTATCAGAGAGTGAAAAGGCTTGAAATCCACCACTATCTGTTAGAAAACTCTTTTTAAATTTTGTAAATCCATGAAGTTTTCCTAACTCTTTAATAACCTCATCTGTTGGTCTTAAGTAGAGATGATATGTATTGCCGAGAATAATTTCTGGTTTTATAAAGCTCTCTAAATCTGTAGTATCAAGTGCCTTAATAGCTCCCACAGTTCCTACAGGCATAAAAACAGGTGTTTTAATAGTTGAGTGAGTAGTCTTAATAGTAGATGCTCTTGCACTACCATCTATATTATCTATTTTAAAATCCATATATATATCCTTTTTTAAAAAGTGAAATTATATCTAAACCAATTTTCTACACCACTTTAAAAAGAGTCTATCTGGATTTACTCTACTATCTATCTCTCTCTTATCTATAATAAAATCAGCCAATATCTTACCCATTAATGGAGCAAACACAAATCCTCTACCACCCAGACCGTTACATATATATAGATTTTTTATCTTCTTAATTGGAGGTTTTGCACCTTTTAGTATCTTAGGATATGTCTCTAACATATATTTTGTATCTATTACTCCTCCAACAAGAGGAAAGAAATCTTTTGATGATGAACGCATACCACAAAATGTCTCTTTTAATCTAAAATCACTACTATCAACCATAGTTGAAGCTATCTTCTCCAAAGACTTTAGAGGCTTACCGTCACAAGATATACATGGCTCTTTAGATTTAATATGTGTTGCACCAATCTTTATAATACCATCTATATTAGATGAGATAGAGATTTTTTTGTGCATACTAACTTTTAAATCTAAACTGCTTATATAGTCCCCTCTACTTCCCCATAAACCCTTTACACCCATATATCTCATATCAAATAGATTATTCTGATATCCTGTAGCTAAAACTATATTTTGAGCCTCTATAGAGCCTATATGCCAATAGCCATCTATATATTTTAACTCTCTAACATCATACTGTAGATAGTCAATATATCTTATAATAGCTCTACATAGATGAGGTGCATCACATACTCCAGCCTCTTCAAAGAGAAAAGCTATATCTTCATCTTTAATTCCATACTCTCTTAACTCATCTCTATTTAAAACCCTTCTCTTAGCACTATTAAACTTCTCATACGCCATAAACTTCTTAGCATCAACCTTATCTTTTAGTAATCTAATAACCCCTGTTTGAGTAAAATATCTATGAAATCTATCTGAATAGAACTCTACTGCAAAATTAAAAGCCTCATTTGTAAGAGTCTGAAGTGGTGAACCCTTTCCTATCTTTGGAGAGATAAATGCACCAGCAGCAGAAGAACCACCTGTAGCAGATACTCCACTTCTATCAACTACTAAGACATCTATACCTTTCTCTTTTAGAAAATAGGCAGAGCAACACCCTGCTATTCCTGCACCAATGACTACTGTATTGTATTTTTTTTTCATTTATTTAGCTTTAAAAGCCGTTCTCCTATGTTTTATTTATTTATAGCCATATACTATCTTAATAATAATAAACTACTTAAAACTCAAATTTATTAAGTTATAGTATAATTTAATAAATTAATAGAATATTTTTAATAATAATTAAGGTTATAAATATGATATATAAAACTATAGATTCTAAAGAAAAAGAGATAGCTAAACTAAAAGAGTTACTAGTTAAAAGTAACAATGAAAAACAAAGAGCTTTTATAAGAGCAGATTTACAACGAATTGAAAACGGATATAAAGCTGAAAAAGATAATGCTTACTATCTTGATTTTTATTTCAAAGATAATCCTAGAAATATTTTATTACATGATATACGAATAGAGCATAATGGAGAAGTAGCTCAGATTGACCATATTATTATTAATCATTTAGGTATAGAAGTTTTGGAGAGTAAAAGCTTTTCAGGTGAATTAACTATTAAAGCTGATGGTTCATTGAATGTAAAATATGGAAATAAGATACAAACTTTTCCAAATCCAATAGAGCAGAACAATCGACATGTAAAAATATTATCAGAATTTTTAAAAGAAAATATGGAACTTCCTCAAAATTTAAAACTTTTTGGTATTCCAATATCTTCTACAGTTCTTATTAATCCAAAAACAACTCTAACCAATGATAAACTTCCCAAAGGTTTTTTAAGAGCTGATTCATTTATTACAGATTGGAAGAGCCGTGTAGATAAGATGGGAGCAATAACTGTTTTTAAGAGTCACCAAAACTAGCACAAAACAGACAATCCACTAGCTGTAACTATAATTAATTATAAAAAAAAATTATAGTTAGGCAACCCTGTAATAGTTTTCAAGAATATATTTTATAGATTCTTTTTTTA
>JALWDJ010000081.1:8101-24762 GCA_027014605.1 Campylobacteraceae bacterium | reverse complement strand
TTAGAAAATCCCACAATCATTAAAAATCATAACACAAACTGTTTATGCTCAAAATGTAAAAGTCCAAATCTTGAGATACGCTATGGAAAGTATGGATACTATTTTAAGTGTCTTTTCTGTAATGGTAATACAGCTATCAAACTTACTTGTTCTACTCCCAATTGTAAACCAAGATTAAAAAAGAGTAAGTTAAATTTTTATAAGATTTGTGATGTTTGTGGTGCAAATGAGCTATTTTTTAAAAATAAAGAGAGAGAAAAAAACACTCTTTAAATATTAAAAAGCATTTTTTCACCTTAACTTAATTAAATGCAAAAATAATTTTTTTATAAAACCTATTTAACCAAAGATGGGGCAGATACAAAAGTATAACCTTCCCTCTCTAATCCCTCCACAACCTCTTTAAGATAATCTGTTTTTAAATATGGGTGATAGTAGAAACTTGCTACCCCATCTCTAACTACTTTTAATTTTTTAGCAAATCTAATAGTATCTTTAGGTAGAAGTTTTCTATAACCTTCATTTGGTTTTATTATTATATTATGAATATTTTCAGGGACAATTTCATATCCATATAGGTCTTTTTTTATTATATATGGATAAAACTGTCCAACAAATCTATTCTGTTTTGTTATATTATTCTCATTAGGATAATATAACAATCTACCATATTGAATAGAATATATATCTCTAATAGCTCTATAGTGATTAGCTCCTGCCATATAGTGAGGTGCTTCCCATGCAAAGGCTTCTATACCAATATCTTTTAGAATATTTTTACCCTCCATAATTCTACTCTTTGCCCAAATTCCAGAGTCATTTTCTACAGGATATAGGTATGAATAGGATAAATCACTATTTTCTACAACGCGCATAAACTCAAAGTCACTTCCACTAACTCCATTATATGGATTGGGAATATCTGATATACTACTATCTATTGTACTATATTGATGTGTTGTTCCATGTTGTACAATATCTATAGCACCAATATCATAAAGCTCTTTTAGACGACTACCAATAGGAGAGTTAGATATATTTTCTGTTATAGAGATACCACCATTTTCAATTCCAAGAGGGTCTTTATATATTGGTATAGTCGCTACAGAAAATCTTATGTTTTTAGACATCATATAGTTAGCAATAGAGTTTAAATCATCTAAATTAGTTCTTGCATCTACATCTTCCAATCTCATAATAGCCCTTCGTATCTTCTTGTGTGGTATTTTTACCATATCGTGAAGTAAATCAGCAAATGCTAAATATCTATCCTCTTCAGACATATATGTAAATGGAATATCCCCAATAAACCAAAAATTATCAGAATTAATAATATATGGAGCAGTATTATTATTCTCACTTAAAGTAGAGTATGCCTTTGCTAAAATATTTACTTTATCTAAATCCAAAATAGAGACTCTATTTAACTCTAATTCACAAGCGTAACGATTATCTTTTTCTAAAATACAGTTATCTATAACAGCCCCTGGTGTAGCATAAGGTACTACTCCCTTATATAACTCTGTATTTTTATAAATTACACGATTATATTTTAACTGAGATATTTCTTCAAAAGAGAACCCATATTTATCTTTAAATGTCTTATTTTGTAAATTATTATCTAGCCAATACTGTTCTAAATTCCATAAATTATAATTTATCCATACAATCGTTTTATCAGTTGACATAATATCTTTATAGAAATTTTTATAAGATAAGCTTTGAGATGAATTTTCATCATAATACTCTATGGCATTATAAGTTGTTCCTAAATAAAAAAGTGTAGTTTTATCTTCTAAATCATAAGATTTATATTCATCTGCAGGTTTAGTTATTATATCAATATTAAAATGTCCCAGTAAATTTTTTAATAATATAGAATAAATTTTACCCATATATCCATATTCACCTATCCTATCATATAAAATAAGAACTCTCTTTTTAAGCTCTTTATATACTTTAACATTATAAATCTCTCCACTACCTCTTACTGAAAAACTCTTAATAGATATAAAAGTGTTGTTAATATCAAATTTTTTCAAATCTGCCTCTATATCTCGACTAAAGGTTCTCCACTTTCCATCTTTTGTAAAAGAGCCTAATCCAAAATGAATATATGTAGAGTTCTCATCCCCTCCATAACTTTTATCATCAGGAGTATAATATAGATATTTATCACCATTTATAGTCTCTATATTTATATATATTATATAATATTCATTGTATCTCATACTCCATTTAATAATCTTATCCTCTTTTGATAAATTTCTATCAGATAGATTTAATCTATATCCATTATCTATACCAGAACCACTAAATTTCGTTACATTTTTATCTAAAACATTATCTTTAATTGTTGTTATAGTTGCATTAGGAGGTATATTATCATATATTCTCCACTCACTATATGCATATAGAGTTATAAATAGTAATTTTGCCAAAAATAGCTTAAGCAATAGAGGTAAAACTGTTTTTTTATAATTCATTTTGTTTCCTTTTATTAATATTTTTTACTTCAAATTATATCCAAATTAAACATATAGTAATGTAAACTACAATATTATATTATTTTTTATTACTTTTATATAAGGAAATGTTATATGGAGATTATTGATTATATATCACTATATTGGTTTATTATTAAATTGATGACATATTTTACAGTTATTGCTCTATTTATTAGTGGATTAGATGATTTTTTTATAGATATATACTATTGGGTAATGAGATGGATTAATCAACTAAGAGGAAAAAAAAGATACCCAAATATAACAACAGAAGAGCTATTAAATCACCCTGAAAAACCTTTAGCATTAATGATACCTGCATGGAGGGAGGAAGAGGTTATTGAGAAGATGTTAATAAATACATTAAAAACTTTCAAATATAATAGATTGCATATATTTGTAGGTACATATCCAAATGACCTAGAGACTCAAAAAAAAGTAGATAAGGTTGCAAAAGTTCATAAAAATGTTCATAAAGTTGTAAATAGAACTGCAGGAGGTACAACAAAAGCTGATTGTCTAAACAATATAATTGATTATATTTTTAAGTATGAGAAGAGATATGGTATCTATTTTAACTGTATTACATATCATGATGCAGAGGATATTGTACACCCTTTAGAGCTAAAATTAGCAAATTATGTCATATCTAGTGATGGAAATGACTTAATGCAGATACCTGTAGTTCCATTAACAACAAATCCTCTAAATTTTAATGGTACACACTATCAAGATGAGTTTGTTGAGACAGGTTTTAAAGATATGCTTGTTAGAGAGAGTATATCAGGATTTATTCCTAGCTCTGGAGTAGCTACATCTTTTAGTAGAAGAGCTATTGCTACTCTATCAAGATTAAATAATGGATTAGTATTTAATACGAAGAGTCTAACTGAAGATTATGATATTGGATATAGATTACTAAAAGAGAATTTAAAATTAACCTTTGTTACATTTCCCATAAAAGTTAAAAGTTATAATAAAAAAGGAGAAGAGATAGAGATTGAAGAGTATATTGTATCAAAAGGTTATTTCCCAACTAAATTTAAACAAGCCTATCATCAAAAGTCAAGATGGATGGTTGGAATTATATTTCAAGGATATAGAGATATTGGTTGGCCAAAAGGATTAGGATTAAAATATATATTATATAGAGATAGAAAAGCTATATTTACACATATTGCAAATCTCTTTGCCTATATTATATTTATTAATTTTACTCTTTTATCATTAAGTTATATATTAAACGATACAGCATGGCACTTTCCAGAGTTTATCCCAGAAGATAGTTCTCTATGGTTAATGTTATATTTTAATTTTTTATTTTTAATAAGTAGATTTTTCCATAGATTTTATTTTGTAAATAAATTTTATGGATTATTCTCAGCAATATTAAGTATTCCTAGATTAGTTTGGGGAAATATTGTAAATCTATTTGCTCTTATTCGTGCATTTTCCCAATATAAAAATGCAGAGAAAAAAAATAGAGAAGTTAAGTGGGATAAAACAGAACATGAATTTCCTGATAATATTGAGATAGCAAAAATTGCATAAGTATGAGATATCTAATATCTATTTTATCTACAACAATATTTTTACTCTCAAATCCAATAGATAGTGCTTATAGATGGATAGATAGTGAGTATAAAAATTTTAGAACATATCCTAGAATAGATAGAGCTGAAATATTTTTAAAAAATGGTAAATTAAAAGAGGCAAGAGAGCTTCTTGAAAAATCATTAAAAATTGACAGTAAAAATAGAAAAGCTATTGATTTACTAGTTGAAGCTTGTATTAGAGAAAAGGATAATCCATGTGTTGATAGATACTCAAAATTATCAAAAAATCCTAGTTTAGGTTACTACTATAAAAATAGAGCAGATATAGCAAAAGAGAGAGAAGAGTATCTTAATGCCATTAAATTTCTAAATAGAGCATTAAGATATAGTTTAAAATATGAAGATAAAATCTCTATAAAAAAATCTCTATTTGAGCTTTATCTTAAAACTCAACAATATAAAGAGGCAAATAGACTAATAGATGTAAAAAATGCAACAGAGAGAGAGATTTTAAAATGGTCGAAAGTAGCATTAAATCTCAATGAGTTAGGATATGCCTATACTCTAGCATATAGATTACCAGACAAGATTAAATATATAAAATGGAAAATAGGTATATTATTAAAAGAGAAAAATTATAAAAAAGCATCTAAAGAGATGGAACTACTCTATTCTAAAGAGCCTACTATTAAAAATAAAAAAGAGTTAATACATTTATATAGATTAACAAATCAAACAAATGCTATTTTAAATATCTATAAAAAGAAATTAGCAAAAGGGTGTGATAGATATGCTTTAGAGTATCTTTTAGATTTTTATAAAAAAAGAGGATATAAAAAAAAGAGAGAGAAGATTTTAGAAAAATATTATCCATATAGATGTCTAAGTAAAAAAAAACAGATAATTTTGTCTGTAGAGCTATTAAAATATTTAAAAGAAAAAAATTTAAAAAAATTTAATAGAGTAGCATTAGATATTAGTAGAAAAATAAAAAATCAAAAAAGACTTATTAAATTCTATATAAACTTTGGACTAAAAGATAGATTAGCTTTAATTTATAAAGATATTTTACTAAAAGAGAGATGTAATAGAGATGCACTATATTTCCTTTTAGACTACTATAAAGATAAAAAAAAGATAAGAAGAGATATTTTAGAAAAAGTATATCCGTATAGTTGTTTAACAACTAAAGAGAAAAATAGATTATCTTTAGAGCTATTAACTCTCTTAGATAAAGAAGAGATAGATAAAAAAAGATTAATTGTATCAAATTTAGATATAGACTATCTTAGTAGTGATAATTATCTATATCTATCAAATCTATATTATGAATTAGAAGATTATCATAATGCTATTAAATATGGAATATTATACTTAAGAGCATATCCAAATAGTATTAATGCACTTAAAAATATTGGCTACTCATATAGGAAATTAGGAGAAAAAAGATTAGCCTTAGAGTATCTTAGTAGAGCATTTAGATTAAATCCAAATAACTATCAACTACTAAAAGATATTGGTTATCTATCTTTTGATTTAAAGTTATATAATAGAACAGTTTACTACTGGTCAAAATATCTAAATAGAAATAGTGATATAGAGTTAATCTATCAATTAATAAAGCTATATAAAAAGTTAAATAGAATTAAAGAGGCTAAAGAGGCACTAAAAGACTATGAGAGATTAACAGATAATTATGATTTAGACTACTATCTATTAAAGGCAGAGCTATATCCCGAAGATAGATTAAAATACTATAAAGAGGCATTAAAACTTACTAATAATAGATATATAAAATATGAGTATATTCGTCAGTTAAAAGAGCATCATAGAGATTTGGAGGCACTTGAGTTAATGAAGAGATTTTTAGATGAAAATCTAGATAATTTAGATTATAAAAAAGAGTTAGCATATATGTACTACAATATGAATAAAAAAGATAGAGCTATAAAAATTTTTAAAGAGATATTAGATAAGAGTATAGATATGCCAATAGAGGAGAGAAAGAATATAAAATATCTAATTACAGATAACTCTAAAAAATTTCATATATATTCTGTTCAATCTGCTAGATTAAATTCGAATAGAAATAAAAATAGAGAAGAAGCTATATCTCCTATTAACTCATCAAATTATAATGGTTATGGAGATATACAAATATCTTTAAAAAATAACTCAAATTATACTATATATGGAGAGATTTCACATAAACATAAAAATATGGAAGAGACTATTCAACCAAATATTGGAGTTAGATATAAACCAATTAAAAATAAAGAGATATATATCTCTGCTCAACAGCTTATAAAGTGTGGAGAGCTATCAAAAGATGATACACTTTTAAAAGCATCTATGGGATTATCCTCTAAAGATGATATTGAACAGGATTTATATATGGAGGGTGCATATTTTATAAAATCTCAATCTACTAACCTATATGCGAACTATGAGTCAGGAAAAAGATATAAAATCAATAGAGATACAACCATTAAATCATATATTACCACAGGTGCAACCTATAATAATTATGATGATAAATCAATATCAAAACTAGATGTCGGTTTAGGTGTAGCACTAGATATTAAATCTGGTGAGAGTAGATATATAATGGATAACTATAAAAATAGATTAAAACTTGAAGTGAGGCAAAAATATGCTGGAGATAGCAAAGATAGTGAAAGTTTACGATTACAGTGGGAGTTTTTCTATTAAAATACTCTTTTTTCTATCTATATTGATAATTTTAATTCTAAATGGAGTAGTTACTAATAAAAAAGCACCCATTACATCAATATTTTATCAACCTCTATTAAAAGATAAGATGGATTGGAACTCTATATTTAAAAAGTTACAAAAGGCTCATATAGAGACTCTAATTTTACAGTGGAGTAGATTTGGGGAGGTAGATTTTTTAAAAAATAGAAGATGGTTAGAAGAAATTTTATCTAATGGGCAGAGGTATAATATAGATATAGTTGTAGGATTATATGGAGATGATAAATATTTTAAAAAAATAGAAGATAAAAAACTAAATATCAAATTATATTTAAGAGCCTTAAGAGAAGAGAATATAATACAAGCTAAGAGAGTCTATAGTATAGCAAAAGATTATAACTCCTTTAGAGGATACTATATATATGATGAGATAGACTATATAAATTTCAAAGATAGAGAGAGAGCTTTAAAAAAATATCTAAAAAAATTAAATCAATCTATAAGAGAGATTTCAAACCATCAGATATATATATCTGCATATTTTTCTAAAAATATCCCTGAAGAGAGATATGCCAAGATGTTATCTAATATAATTTCAAAAAATTATGTTCTATTTCTACAGAGTGGTATTGGTGCAAATTTAGTAGATAATAATACAAGCAGTAGATATATGAAGATATTTTCAAAAGATTTTAAAGGTATATTTATACCTATTGTAGAGGCTTTCACTATTAAAAAATCCAAAATAGAGCCAATAGATTTTAATAGTTTAAAGAGACAGATATATATTATAAAAGAGAGTACAGAGAGTAATAATATCTCACTCTTTTCTCTAAGATATTTTTTAGATAAGAAGATATTTGATAAATATCTTAAGGAATATACTAATAACTAAAAATTGGCTATAATTCTCAAAAAATTATTAGGATAGATAATGCAGTTTATAGAGACTCGTGGTAATGATGGAGTAAAGCCATCTAAGGTAACCTTTTCAGAAGCCATTTTAAATCCAAGTTCAAGCTTTGGAGGAATTTATGTGCCTGAGTTTTTACCACAATTTAATACTCAATTTCTAAAGGAAAATATAGGTAGTAGCTATAGAGAGTTAGCTTTTAATATTTTAAAAAGTTTTAATATAGATATTGATGATAAAACTATTCAAGAGGCATTAGAGCGATATGATAGTTTTGATGAGCCAACTAATCCCGTTCCAGTTGAGAAGATTGAAGATGATGCTTTTGTAATGGAACTATATCATGGACCAACCCGTGCATTTAAAGATATGGCTCTTCAACCATTTGGATATATATTATCAAAAGAGGCACAAAAGAGAGGTGAGAACTATCTTATAATGGCAGCTACAAGTGGAGACACTGGACCTGCTACCTTAGAGACATTTAAAAACCAACCTAATATAAAAGTAGCATGTCTATATCCAAGTGGTGGAACAAGTGATGTTCAGAGACTCCAAATGGTAACAGAAGAGGCAGAGAATGAGAAGGTTATTGGAGTTGTTGGAAATTTTGATGATACACAAAATGTTCTAAAAGAGCTTTTAGCATCAGATGATTTTAAAAATGAGCTAAAGAGAAGAGATATAAAACTATCTGCTGCAAACTCTGTCAATTTTGGAAGAATTATATTTCAGATAATATACCATATTCACGGATATTTGGAGTTGGTTAGACAAAATGAGATAGAGTTAGGAGATAAAATATATATAGTCGTTCCATCTGGAAATTTTGGAAATGTTTTGGGTGGATACTATGCTAAAAGAGCAGGATTGCCTATTGAGAAGCTACTTGTTGCATCAAATATCAATAATATCTTGACAGATTTAATTGAAAATGGGGTTTATGATATGGCAAGTAGAGAGTTAATTAAGACAAACTCTCCCGCTATGGATATTTTAAAGAGTTCCAATGTTGAGAGAGTTCTATTTGATAAGTTCGGAGCTAAAAGAACAAAAGAGTTAATGGAGTCTCTAAATAGTAGTGGAAAATATACTCTAACAGAAGATGAACTTCTATCTCTACAAGAGGATTTTCAAGCTACATATAGTAGTGATAGCGAAGCAGAGGCAGAGATTGCAAAATATGCAAAAAGGGGTTATATATTTGACCCACACACTGCAACCTGTATTAAATCATATAGAGAGAGAGAAAAAAAAGAGATAAAATCTATTATCTACTCAACAGCAGAATGGACAAAATTCTCTATGACAGTAGCTAAAGCATTAGGAAATAGTGATATTAAAAATGATATAGAAGCTATAGATTGGATAGAGCAGAATACCAAACTAAAAGCGCCTAAGATGATTAGAGAGCTATTTACCAGAGAGATTAAACACCCTCTCGTTGTAGAGAAGGAGCAGATAGAAGATGAGATGTTAAAGTTCTTATGAATAGAGAAGATTATTTAATAGATAAATTGAGTTCAAAATATATTGGAGATGATGGAGCTATTATTGGAGATAAGATATATAGTATGGACGCTTTTTTTGAAGGAGTCCACTTTAAAAGAGAGTGGTTTAGCCTATCTCAAATAGCAAGAAAAGCTATGCTTGTTAATCTATCTGATGTAGTAGCTATGAATGCAAACCCACTATATGCTCTAATTGCTCTATCTCTCCCAAGAGATATAACCATAGCTGAGATAGAAGAGATAACCTCATCTCTACAGAGTGTTGCTAAAGAGTTTAATTTTGAGATAGTTGGTGGAGATACAATAGTAGGAGAGAGGTTAGACTTCTCTATTACTATTATATCAACCTCCAATAATCCTCTAACTAGAAGAGGATTAAAAGAGAATGACCTATTAGCCTATACAGGAGTATTGGGTAGTAGTAGAAGAGATTTAAATAGACTACTATTAAATCATAAGATAGATAAAAACTCAAGATTTATAGAGCCTATATTAAGAGGTGACTTTATAGAAGAGGTAAGAGAGTATATATCTGTTGGTATGGATATAAGTGATGGACTATATTGTGATACAAACAGACTTTTAGATTATAACAATATAGGATTTGAGCCTCTTATAGAGATTAGTGATGAGGTTGGGCGTAGTGGAGAAGAGTATGAGATGTTAATTGGATTTAATAGTAAAAATTTAAGCTATCTTCAAAATATTGCTAACTCTTTAAATCTGCCATTAACTATATTTGGTAGAGTTAAATCAAATAGTTATAGATTTAACTGTATTAATCACCATAGATAAGGAGATAAGTGAAACTACTATACCCACTAAAGGTAAAGAATGATTTTATCTTTACCCCCACAAGTAGAGATTTTATAGTAGATGAGATACCTCTATATGAGTTTTCAGGAAGTGGTGAACATCTAATAGTTCATATTAGAAAAAAAGATATGACAACTTGGGAGTTAATATCTACATTGGCTAAATATCTTAAGATAAAACAGAGAGATATAGGTTATGCAGGGTTAAAAGATAAAAACTCAATGAGTATGCAATATATATCTATATTGGCTAAGGGGAATGAAGAGAAATTAAATAGTTTTAACCATGATAAGATTAAGATATTAAATATCTATAGACATAATAATAAGATTAAGATTGGACATCTAAAGGGGAATAGATTTAAAATCCGTCTAAAAAAGATATTGGGAGTTCAGAGAGATAAACTAGACTCTACTCTAAAGTGGATTGAAAAGAATGGTATTCCAAACTATTTTGGCTCTCAAAGATTTGGAACAGATGGGAATAATTGGCAAGAGGGAAAAAATATTATAGAGGGTAAACGGAAAATACGAGATAGAAAGACAAAAAACTTTTTAATAAATGCCTATCAGAGCTATCTCTTTAATAGTTGGTTATCTAAGAGGATAGAGCTATCTCTACTTTTGGAGAGCTTTAGTGAAAAGGAGGTTGAGACTCTATTAAATTTACCTATAAACTCATTAAAAGGAGTAAAGTCTCAATCTAACTTTTTTAAACTTCTATATGGTGATGTTATAATGCACTACCCTTTTGGAAGAGTCTTTAGATTGGAGTCTATTGAGAGAGAGGCAGAGAGATTTAAGAGATTTGATATATCTCCAACAGGACTTCTATCAGGGAAAAGAGTAATTATGGCAGATAACACAGCTGGATTAATAGAGCAGAAATATAATAGAGATATAGCTCAAAATGGCTTAAGAAGATATGCTTGGGTTAAACCATTAGATATAAAGAGTAGATATATAGAGGAGAAAGCCCACTATGAATTAGAGTTTTCTCTACCAAAAGGCTCTTATGCTACTACTCTTTTAGATACTTTAAGAGGAGATTAATCCATCTCTTTAATTTTCCAAGGCAACCCTTGTCTATTTAACTCCTCCATAAAAGGGTCAGGGTCAAACTCCTCTATATTAAATACACCTCTACCTTGCCATATCTTATCTAGTATCAGTTTAGCCCCAATCATTGCAGGAACTCCTGTTGTATAGCTTACTGCTTGACTCATAACTTCACTATAACACTTCTCATGGTCGCTAACCTGATATATATATATACTCTTTTTAACTCCATCTTTTATACCTGTAGCATATATACCTATATTTGTTTTACCTTTTGTTCTCTCTCCTAGAGATGCAGGGTCTGGAAGTAGAGTCTTTAAAAATTGTATTGGAATAATTTTGCAACCATTATACTCTATCTCATCAATACCTAACATTCCAACATTCTCTAAACATCTCATGTGTGTTAAATAGTTTTGTGAAAATGTCATAAAAAATCTAATTCTCTTTAACCCCTTAATATGTTTTACAAGAGACTCCATCTCCTCATGGTATAGTAGATAACTATCTCTCTCTCCTATCTCTGGATAGTCCCACACCTGCATAATCTCCATAGGTTTAGTCTCTATCCATTTACCATTCTCCCAATATCTACCATTTGCACTAACCTCTCTTAGGTTTATCTCTGGATTAAAGTTTGTAGCAAATGGGTATCCATGGTCACCATCATTACAATCTAATATATCTATAGTCTCTATCTCATCAAAATAGTGTTTTTGTGCATAGGCACAGAATAGATTAGTAACTCCCGGGTCAAATCCACTTCCAAGAAGTCCAATAATACCTGCTTTTTTAAATGCATCATCTCTTGCCCACTGCTCTTTATACTCAAATTTTGCTATATCTGGGTGTTCATAGTTTGCTGTATCAAGATAATTAACTCCAGACTCAATGCAAGCATCCATAATAGTTAAATCTTGATATGGAAGAGCTACATTAATAACAATATCAGGTTTAACCCTTTTAAAAAGTTTTATTAATTCATCTACTAAATCAGCATTAACAGAAGCCGTTTTAATCTTTATCCCCAATTTTTGCTCTATATTATATGCAATCTTATCACATTTACTAATAGTTCTACTAGCTAGAGTAATCTCTCCAAAAGATTTAATATTCATTGCACACTTAAATGCAACAACATTCCCAACGCCTCCAGCACCTATTATTAGGGTTTTTCGCAACATATATGCTCCTTTTTTTAGAAGAAATTTTATCAGAAGTATATTAAAAAATAGAATTTTATCTTTTTTAATATTATAAAATATATTTAGTTTCTTTTTATTATAAAAGATGTATAATCTTTATATATTTAATTGTAGAGGAGGTTAGAAAATGTTAAAGAAAATAAAAGTTTCATATCAGGGCATAGCTGGAGCATATTCTCACTTAGCATGTTATAACTATTTTGGAAAAGATATAGAGTGTATTGGTTGTGAAACTTTTGAAGATGCCATGAAAATGGTAGAGGATAGAGAAGCAGATTATGCTTTAATTCCAATTGAGAATAAAACAGCAGGTAGAGTTGATGAATTTTATGGATTAATTCCACAAATGAAACTTCAAATTGTAGCAGAACACTATCAGAAGATAGAGCATCACCTTATGGGAATAGAGGATAGTACTATTGAAGATATAGAGTATGTCTATTCTCATCCACAAGGATTGGCTCAATGTAGAAATAGTCTAAAAGAGTTGAATATGAAACCTATTGCACAGTTTGATACAGCAGGTTCAGCAAAAGAGGTAAAGAGGTTACAAAATAGAAAAATCGGAGCAGTAGCATCATCTCTAGCTGCTAAGATATATGGATTGAAGATATTAAAATCAAATATTCAAGACCAAAAAGATAATTTTACTAGATTTATTGCACTCTCTAATGAGAGAAAGATTAATATTTCAGATGATAAAGAGTATATTACATCTATTATATTTAAAGTTGATAATCGTCCATCATCTCTATATAGAGCTATTGGTGGTTTTGCAAAAAATAGAGTTAATATATTAAAAATAGAGAGTTATATCCCTTTAGGAAAATTGAGAGATAGTAGATTTCACATAGATATAGATGGAGCTATAAATAGTGATAGTGTAAAAGAGTCTATTGATATTCTTGAAAACTCTGTCAATAAATTCAAGATATTGGGAGTTTATCAAAAAAATCGCTATATTTAAATCTAATCTCTTAGAAATTTCTCTATAGCCTCTATAACTTTTTTAGGGGCTTCTTCTTGAGGCATATGCCCTACACCATCTAATATAATTAATTTGCTATTTTTTATATCTTTATGGAGTCTTTTCCCAAATCTATATGGAATTGATACATCATCTCTACCCCAAATGATTAAAGTAGGAATTTTTATATCCCTATACTCCTTTTGTACTTTTGCAATATCATCAGGTATAATATAATCTACTGTCTGTTTATAAGCATATTTTGCATTTGGTAAATCTATCATCTTAGCAGATTGTTCTACACTCTCTTTTGGAATTAAATTATTATTACTAAAGGCATAGCTATACGCCTCTTTTGCAATTGTATCAGCACTTAAGAGATGTATGCCTAAATATCCAATAATAGGTTTTTGAAGTAACCACATCATAGATGGCAAATTTTGCTTATATGACATTGTATCAATTAATATAAGTTTATCTATTTTACTCTTTAAAACTCCTCTCTCTTGCATAAGAGCTAAAACTAAAGCTACTCCACCACCAAAAGAACGACCTACAAGAGTTAAATTTTTTAACCCTTTTTTCTCTATAAACTCCTGAACCAATTTTGCTTGGTCATATACAGAATAATCTTCATCTTCTGTTTTGGGTGACTCTCCAAAACCTTTTAAATCAATTGTAATTATATGATACTTTTTTGCTAGAGGCTTAACTATAAAACGCCATGTATATCTATTCTCTCCAAATCCATGAATAAAGAGTATAGTTTTATTATGCTCTTTTCCATACTCATCATAAGCTAAATTAAGAGGTTTTATATGTGAATTAGCAACTCTACTATCCCAAGTTACAGGATTTTTAGTAGCACAACCGATAAACATAACCATTATTAATAATAAAAATTTTCTTTTCATATATTTATTATATCATAATTTTATGATTATTTTTAGGTATAATAATTGGTATGAAATATTTAGAATTAATAAAAAAGATACTTCTTACTGTTTTAGATATATTAAATATTGCTATTTTGTTAACTATTTTTTATGTAACCTTACCACTAAAAGTTCCTCATACAAATATTACAATTCCTAAAGGTTCAGTAACTAATATAATTAGAACTTTACAAAAGGAGGGATTTAATCTATCATCTATAGATATATACCTTTTAGTTGCTATTGGAGAACCTAAGAGCGGAGAGTTAAATATTAAAAATAGTTACATAAATCGTATAGATTTCTTATATAAATTAACAAATTCAGTAACAGAAAAATTTAATATAGTTACACTAATACCAGGGGAAACTAAAGAGATTTTTTTAAAAAATCTTGCAAAAAAATATAAACTAAATTATAAAAAACTCTATAATAACTACTTAAAATATAGTCCATATCCTGAAGCTGGAATTATTCCAGATACATATTATATCCCTAAAAATATAGATGAAAATAGAGTTATGAAAATATTAATATCAAATAGTCAAAAGAGATATAAAAAGATAGCTCTAAAAGAGTTTAAAAAATATGATAAAAAAGAGTTTGAACTCTATCTAATAGTTGCATCAATTATTCAAAAAGAAGCAGGGAGAAAAGAGGAGATGGGAAAAATATCATCTGTTATATATAATAGATTAAAAAAGGGTATGCCACTTCAGATGGATGGAACTCTAAACTATGGAAAATACTCTCATATAAAAATAACACCAAAGAGAATTAAGAGTGACAAGAGTGGTTTTAACACGTATCTAAATAGAGGACTTCCTCCATATCCTATCTGCTCTGTATCTATAGATGCTATATATTCAGCTCTATATCCAGATAAGAGTAGTTATCTATTTTTTATGAAAAATGGTAAAGGGGGACATGATTTTAGCTCCTCTTATGAGGAGCATTTAAAAAATGTTAAGAGAGCCAAAAAGAGGTAAAATTAAAGCTATTTCTTTAGCCACTTCTCTCTTAGCTTTTGGTGATAACTACTATCAAGACCATCTGCTTCTCTAAGTCTTAAAAGAGTTCTATCAACAGATTCTCGTAGATGACTACCCGTTGGAAAGACTATACCATAGTTTTGGGGATTAAATGTAAATGGTAATACTGCTAAAACTTTTCTTTTTGCTTTTTTATTTATTTTATTTGCTAAATATACAAGTCTTGGACCATCATGAACTAATGCTTGAACTTTACCCTTTTTAAGAAGTTCAATCCCCTCATCTAAGTTTTTAACAGGAACAACATTTGCACCAATCTTCTCTATATATTTTCTAGGAGCATCAGTAGCCACTGCTGCTATATATTTACCTGCTAAATCCTTTTCAGTATGTATAGAGCCACCTATTGTTTGAGCTGTAAGTGCTGCTGTTACAATAGCTGTTAAGATACTTATAGCAATAATACCTACAATATGCCAAAACAAATCAATAATTCGAGCTAATCCTTTACTATGTGGTGTCTCCCAAGTTACTAACATAGTTAAGCCCCACCAAAAGGCGTCTCTAATTCCAACAGAATATCTTTTATCAAAGAGGTCTGAATCTGGATTTTTTCTATCTACATACCATCGTAGATGAATTGTAATAAATAGAAATAGAAAGAATATAATCATACTCTTAAGAGTAATCATCTTTTTTATCTCTTTTGCCATAATAGATAATACACTAGATGAGGCATTTTCAGCATTTATCATAACTTGAAGCCCAAGTTCATACATAGAATTAGAAAAATCTATAACTTTTTCTCTATCTGATGTTATAGTTATGGCTGAAATTCCTACATCAATCTTATTATCTTTTGCTGCATCTATTAAATCTGTTGTTGAGTCAAAATATACATATTTTGTCTTAAAGCCCAAATTTTGAGCAATCTTATTCCATAAATCAATACTAAAACCTATAGGTTTTCTCTTCTCAATAGAGCTATTTTTATCATACATAACCCAAGGTTCTGAATACTTAATTCCAACCTTTAACTCTTGAGAATAGGTTGGACTTATAAATAAAAACATAACTATTAAAATAATATATCGCATCTTCTCTCCTATTTTAAATTAAGAAGAGATTATACTTAATATTTTATATATTTAATACATAAAGTAAGAAACTAATAAAATTATGAATATATTTGTCACAAATAGTAAATTCAACTCTTAAAAGACTATTTATGTATAGTAATAATTACAGTATCACTAGCTGTAGCTCCTACCTCATCTGTTACTATTAAAGTAACTTCAAAAGTGCCTATATCCAATTTACTTGAAGATACAACTTTTTTAGCCTCTTTAGTTGTATATTCATAAACATCATATTTCCATGTATAACTTACTATTCTTCCATTGCTACTTCTACTAGCTGATGCATCAAAATATACATTTTCTCCAAAAGTAACATTTTGGTCTTCTCCTGCATTAGCTACTATTGT
>JALWDJ010000081.1:0-8001 GCA_027014605.1 Campylobacteraceae bacterium | reverse complement strand
GATATATCAAAAGTTACTGGTAATCCATCACTAAAACTTGTTGAAGTTTTATAATCTAATGGTGCTTTATAGACCTTATCTGCCATTTCATTTGAAACCTTTACTCTATTCATAAATTGGTCATAAGCCTCTTTGGTTTTTCCTGTAGAGTCTTTATAGGTTTTAAGAGCATTTATTAAGGCAATAACAACTTCAGCTCTTGATTTTCCATTATTTAACTCATCTGTCCAATATTTAACACCAGCTGGGTCATCATCTATAGTTTTATTTAGAGTATTTTTATAGATGTGTTCTATAAAAGCTTGATTTGTATCTAAGCTTGAGCCAAAATACTCTTTAGAGTCACTAGTATTTAACATTACATCAGCAGTCTTAATTAAATTGGGTTGATTTGTCTGCCAATAGTTATTACCCTCCCCCTCTGAAGCACGATTAAACAGTGCTACATAGAGTTCAGATACCTCTGTTTTTGTTAATGCTCCATAGAGCATATCTCCTATTAATATTAATGCTAAAAGAAGTTTTAAAAGAGATTTCTCCATTTTTTCCCCTTTATAATTTATAAATTTAAACATTATATCAGGTATAAGATTAATTAACATTGATATATCCCGATATATCTGTAAAGTTCATAGTCATTCCACTACTATCTAAACCTGTAAAGCTCATAGAAACACTATATCTTTTACCTGCTGTATGTAAATATCCATTCATTCTATTTAATCCATTTGTGATTTGAGGTGAATTTACATCATCAATAATATCTTGTACATTAATAGTTAAACCATCATATGTTCTATCAAATCCTGAAGATAGGTTTGCTATATAACTTCTAGTTTCACCATTAATAGTCTCATCTACTCTAACTTCTGTATCTGATGTAATTCGACTCTTTAATCCTTCTGAATTATTATTAGAGACAAACATATTATTTATAGTAAGTTTTACAAAATCATTACTATCAGCTCGATTTGTAACTTGAACTATTAATCCTATAGATGTCTCTCCAAATGGATTATTTGCTATAGCATTGGTTAGTGATATATTATAAAATTCCGATAGATTATTATCTTTTGCAGAAAGATTTAGGGTAAATGGGTCTGATTTAGATATGCTAACATATTTAGAGTTATTGCCAAATGATAGAGTATTACCTAAAGATATATCACTCTTTGGCTCTAGTGGTTCAACATTTCCTACATTAACATATACAGGATTTCTTGACTCTACACCTTCACTATCTTTTACAACTAAGGTAAACTCATATAACCCCTTAGGAAGACTCTCTTTTAGAGTAATTGTATTATGGTCAATATTAAACTTATTAGCATCAGTTCCTTCTAAATAGGCATCACTATAAGTTATATCATCACCAAATTCAGTATAGAACCCTTTTGCACCACTTCTATCCAATAGCTCACCACCTACTGGAGCATCTGCTGGAATTGTTAGATTTATATCTAAACTATTATTGTATCTATAATCTTCATTATAATAGTAGTAATATGGTATAACTTGATGGCTTAAGAGATGAAACTCATAATCTAAATCTATCTTATCTAAGGTCTGAATATCTGTTAACTCTGCTGTAAAATTATAGATACTGTCTCCATTACTATCTTTTGGATTTTTATATGTTGGTCTATCCTCCCAACTATAATCTTTTTCATAAAAATAAAAATGGGTAGAGTGTCTATTGTAATATCTATTAAAATGTTCCATATTGACATAGTTTAGAGCATCATCTCCTTTAAATCTTAATCTAGCAATATTATTAGTATGAATAGCACTATTACCATTTATATTAAAATCCCACCAATAGGTAGCATATTTTTTTAATTTAGGAGTATTGGTAACTTTAAATGAACTATTATGAGAGTAGGCATTATCCTCTACGGCTATAGTAAGATTTTGTTCACCACTATATCCTGTGCTATCTCTCCATACCAATTTAAGATTATGACTACTATTAGAACTCAAACTATTAGCTACAACAATAGCACTATCTGTAATATTAAAGTCACTATCTCCTTCTATATGAATATCTGTAATATCTACTCCATCAGCCTTATCTATATAAAATAGAGTATAAGGAACCTCTCCTGCAATAACAGTTGCACTATTAACTTGAAAACTATCCTCTTTAACTCTACCATATTCACGAGAGCCTATATATTCATTAAATAGAATATCACTACTTACTAATTTATATTTTAGAGTTATAGTTGTGCTTTCTAGCGTCTGAATATCTGTAGCAGTAACCTTAACCTCATAGATACCATCTCCATTAATATCCTCTTTGGTTTTATAGCTTGGATTAAATGTGCTATTTGTCTCTAAATAGAAATACCAAGATATATAGGAGTAATTTTCATTATGGTATTTAGTTTCATAATCAGTAAAAAATTTATAATCCAACTCTTTTTCTATTTTAAATTTTGCAGGATTATTATTTTTTAAATCAAGATAGTCAACATTATTATACCTAGAGTTAAGTTTACCTCTTATAGATAGTTTTTCTAAAACCTCTCTATTGTAGAAATCCATACTTCTATCACTATCATTAGTCACCTCTATAACTAATGAGCTATTATGCTCATTTCCATTACTATCTGTAGCTACAACGGTTAAGTCATACTCTGGTTTATTACTATAATCTAATGAGCCATCTAATATAACCTTTTTATTACCCACAATTTTAAAATCATTAGCTCTATCTCCTACTAACTCTATAGAGCTAATATTTAGATTTTTATCAATAGAGATAATATTATCTATCTTTTCATTATCCCAATACCAAAAATTATCTTTTTTTGTTAGTACAACACCTCCTGCTTTAGCATATTTTGTAATATATCCTCTTTTTGTAGATATTAACTTAGGGGCAGAGTAGTATTGATTACCTACACTCTCACTATTTCTTATAACTTTAAATTTTAAGATAATAGTTCCACTCTTTAGTGTCTGAACATCAGTAGCTTTTATTTTTACCTCATAGATACCATCATGATTATAGTCTTGTGGATTATTTGCTGTAGGTGATTCAACTCCCTCTTTTAGGTCAATATAGGCAATTTTTCTATTACCTCTACTAATATCAAAAAACTTAGAGTCTAATCCATCTACTATCTCAAATTTAGAGACTAAATTAGTTACTATCTTATACTCTCCCTCTTCTCCACTATCAATATTTTTTTCAAAATTAGAGTTATAATTTTTAGTATGAATATTATCATTTGGTGTAATATCATCTAAACTATATACATTATATACACTCTTTAACTCATTCTCATTACTAAAGAAGAGTGTTCCAGCTTTTCCTACAATCTTACCAAAACTAATACTATTTGTATCAAAATTATCATCTTGACTATCAATTGTAGCACTAAATATATCTCCTATATTACCATTAGCAATAAATATTGGAGTAGCTCCACTACAATCTGTTTGGTGGAAAGATATAGTTGCACCTGCATTTACAGTTGAGTTAAAGGTAAATATGGCAGAGTCTATAATACCATTTGATAAGTTTTTACTACTCATCTCTCCTACCATTAAACCCTCACTACAGAGTGCTATTTTATCTATATCTTTAATACCACCATTTGTAAATCCAAAATTTACCAGAGTCTGAGGAGATATATTAATCTTAGGCATATAGTTAATATGAATATTAGTTTGCTCACTATTTATAACTGCCATATTTCCATCTACGACTCTTTTATTAATGTCATTATCAAAAAAGAGTTTAGAGTTTTCTATAGCATTAATAGTTATGGTATGGGTTGCAACTGTTTTACCTCTACGATTTTTCACTATTAGAGTTATATTGTGTACACCAACTAGAATATTATCTATATTTAATATAGATTTACTACCTATAAGATTACCATTCTCTCTCCACTCATAACGGAAACGGTAAGGTGCAATAGAAATATTAGCATTTATGGTTACTTTTGTTCCCTCTGTTACATTTCTCTCATCTTCTAAATCTATAGTAGGTCTATTTAGTGATTTAATTCTATTATTAATAGAGATTAATCTATTTTTTATATCAGCTACATTAGCATTAGAGTTAATAATAAAGCTAAAAATATCACCATTGCTATTATTAACATCACTATTATTTCCTGAAAAGGAATCCATAAAGTCATTTTCAGAGAAGAAATTTTTAAAATCATCACCCATTGAGAAGAAAACAGATGATTCAATATCTCCAAATCCATCACTAATATTTACTATAAAGTTATTGAGATTAATTTTAGAACTATTAAGTTCATCTAAAACAGATAGGGTCTCTCTCATAATGTCAGCTTTTTCAGATACATAAGACTTTATATCAGATGGTAAATTAGCAGTTAATTTATGAACATCAAAATCATTAATAGTCTCATTTGCCTCTGTCTTAATAATAGATGATATATTTATATCTTTGATATCTACAGCTTCACCCAATGATGATTTGATAGTCTCCATTAAAATCATCAATTTCCCTATTTTTACCTTTTCAATTCCACTACTATTTTTAATAGCCTCTGCACCTACAACAGGGTCAAAATCTTTTATCATCTTTTTATATTCAGATATATCTTCTCCATTTGCCTTCTTCTCTAAAAGAAGAGTTGTTAGAGGTGTAATATATGAAGTATCAGCAGGTCCACTCATATCAAATGGCATAATAGTATCGTTACTATCTAATTGACCATTATTGTTTGCATCAATAACTGCCCCACTAGATACATTAATTATACAATCAGCACCAAGAGAGACTCCTTCAAAGGTAACTTTTCCTTTTGCTCCAACACTCATACTACTACTATATTGATTACTACCACAAATAGCTTTTGCAGGTGTAGATAGTTTTAAAAGATAACCATCTGCTATATTTTTCTCTGTTTTTTCTGAAGAACTAGAACCACCTGAACTACCACCTCCACTATTAGTTGGTGTAGGTGTAGGTTCAGAAGTAGGAGTTGGCTCAACGGTTGGTGATGGTTCAGGAGTAGCACTTGGCTCAACAGTTGGTGATGGTTTAGGGGTAGCACTTGGCTCAACTGTTGGTGATGGTTCAGGCGTTGGACTTGGCTCAACTGTTGGTGATGGTTTAGGAGTAGGAGTTGGCTCAACGGTTGGTGAAGGTTCAGATGTTGGAGTTGGCTCAATAGTTGGTGATGGTTCATGAGTAGGAGTTGGTTCAACTGTTTCTGTTGGCTCTTTAGGAGTTGTTGATATATCTATTTCTGCAAAATTATCTTCTATATCAACATTAGGTTCTACAACCACATCAATTGGATTTACACCCTCTTCAATAGGAACTTTAGCTGCTATTTTAATAGCACTATCTACCTTTTCATCTCCATCACTAATATTTACTATAAAGGTATTGAGATTTATTTTACTGTTATCAAATTTATCTATAAGTGTAACTAACTCTCTAAAGTTACTTCTCTCTAAATCAGATTTTATTTTAGATTGAATATTACTTGATAGTCCTCTAATTAGACTATTTATACTCATATCTTTTACACTAATACTACTATCTACTATTTGAGATAAATCGATAAAAGATATATCAGCTTTCTCTTTTAGTGCTGTTTTAAGTATCTCATTTAAAACCATTAATTTTTGGGTCTGATTTTTTTTCTCTCCTATATATAATTTTACAGCGGAAGCCGAAGTAATAGGATTAAAAATTTTAACCATTTTTTTAAACTCTAATATATTTTCACCCTTTTGTTCCTTATATAGTAGAAGTGTAGTCAGAGGTGTAATAAATGGGGTATCTGCATAAGCTTTCATAATAAAACCTAATGGTTTATCTCTATTATCTAATCTTCCATTATTATTGCTATCTATTATAGAACTACTAGGAACAACTATTTCACAACTATTATCTAATGAAGCATCATTAAATATAATACTTCCTTTCTCTCCAATCTCTGTAGAGGTAAAATAGGTCTTATTTTTACATATAGCTTTAATAGGAGAGTATAGTTTTATAATATATCCATCAGCTATATTTTTTTTCTCTACTGGTTGAGACTCTTTTTTTACCTCATCTGCAATAACCTCTGCCTCTTCTTTAGTAATATTAAGCTCTTTTGATGTAGTAGTCAAAACTTCTTCTATACAACTATTATTATTTTCACAAGAAGCTACTTTATTAGGAAGCCCTTCAGATATATTTAACTCTTGTAATCCAAGTGCTAATGTCTCTAAACTTTTATCCACAGATGTATATTTGGTTAAATTTTCATCCCTTAATAAATTATAGTTATTTTCCAAACTTCTAAAGATGATACTATCTACCAATTCTCTATTATCTAGCTCTTTTAAAGCTTTAGTTTGACTCTCATCTAAATATCCTGCATCAACTATAGCTTGAATAGGTGATAACTCTTTAGTCTCGTTCTGCTCTTTGGTTTTAAATCCATTAAAATGAATTGTAAATTCTCCTCTATCATATTTAATATATTCAGGGTCACGAAGAGTAAGTAAGATAGGTTTCGTCTCATCATAAGTTTCTAATAGATATTTTCCATTATCTATTAATACTATTTTTCTAAGTAACTTCTCTACTGTATCTCCTTTATCTATCTGAAGTTCTATATGTGGTTCAGTAACTTCACAAATCCCATTTTCATTATTGTCTTGACAAACATTGACAACTATAGATTGTGGAATCCCCACTAAATTTAAAATTTTCTGTAATAACTCTTTTGCCTCTTTACTACTACCATTGCCACAACCTGAAAAAATCAAGATAAAAACTAGACTAAATAGCCATATAATTTTTTTAACCATTTTTTTTATTTCCTTATTATATTATAAATATTTACTTAATAGCACTAACCAAAACAAGATAAATTAAATTCTTATATTTTATTACTCATATATACTTTCCCCTCCAAGATAAAAAAATTATATAAATTATATCATTATTATCTATAATTTAATATTAAATTATAATCTTAAATATTTATCTAAATATAGAAAATAATATTTAAAATTAATTTTAAATACAGTTACAAATTGTGTCTATATTTTATATAATTAATTCCATTTTAATATTTATTTAATGTTATAACAGAAATTTAAATATAATCTAGTTAAGAATTTTAAAAAAGGTATTTTTTATGAAAAAACTTTTCATTGTAATAGTGGTTATTCTACTAACTTTTAGTGGATGTGGAAGTAGTAATCATCATAATAAGATTATTGATATTAATCAAACTAATAATGATGATAATAACAAAACTATAAATAGTAATGCTACTATAGCTGAAAAAACTATAAAAGGTAAAGTTGTAGATGGAGAATTAAAAAATGCAACTATTTTTATAGATATCAATAGAAATGGTAAATTAGATATTAATGAACCAAATAGCAAAAGTTCAGATAGTGGAAATTATAACTTAACTATAGATAACTCTATTTTAAATAGTAATAACTATTTAAATAATAAATTATATATAATTACTCAAGGTGGTTTTGATATACGAATAGAAAAAGAGTTTATAGGTAGATTAAAATCAAATTTAAATTCAGATAAATCAACTATAAATATTACTCCTATTACTACAATAATAGCTCAGATGTTAATATCTAAAGAGAAAAATAATAAATTTTTAGATAATAAAAAAGAGATAAATAATATTAAATTAATAATATCAAATATATTCAATATAAATATATATAAATTAGATAATAATCCCATGGAAGATTTAGAGTTATTAAAAGTTGCATTAAAAATACAGAAAAGTGCTGAATTTCTTTCTCAAATTAAACACATAAACTTAGAAGATGCATATAACCAAATGGCACTGCTATTTACTAAAAATAATAATAAAAAGTTTATTGATATAATGAAAAATTCTGAAATAGCTAATGAGATAGAAGATATAATTAAAACTATTGATAGTTATACAGATATATCTACATTAAGTAGAGATATAAAAAATATTACTCTAAATAATAATCAATCATTAGTACCAACTAATA
>JALWDJ010000080.1 GCA_027014605.1 Campylobacteraceae bacterium | reverse complement strand
AAAAAAGAATCTATAAAATATATTCTTGAAAACTATTACAGGGTTGCCTAACTATAATTTTTTTTTATAATTAATTATAGTTACAGCTAGTGGATTGTCTGTTTTGTGCTAGTTTTGGTGACTCTTAGGTAAAATATAGATTTTATAGTAAGTCTCATCTTCTAAAAATTGATAGTAGCCAATATAGTTATTGTTTGCTTTTGCCGAAATAAATTTAAGATGTTTCTTCATGGCAGAACTAATATCTTCATCAGACAAAGCCTCAAAAATATTTTCATTTTCATTAATAAAGATTAGCTTAGTCAAGAAAATCATACCCTGCTTTGGTTTGTAAATCTTCTATTAAAGCCTTATATGAACTTAACTCTAACTCCTCTACTAATGGTAACTTTTCAACTATCTCTTTAAAATCACTAAACTCGACCTCTTTTATATCTTTAAACTCTACAACAACCTTTAAAAAGGCTCTATAAAACTTTTCATTGTTATCTACTTTTAACCAATTTGAGTGACCTATTAAAAATCTATCAGGGTGTATCTCATCTTTCATAACTTCTAAAATATTATTATTTAAGTTTTCTAAAAAATCAGAAAACTCTTGACTTTTAAATTTATCTCCTATTGTTTTTTATACTTTGGATAAATCTCCAATACCTCAAATCTTCTTAGTAGATTATCTTCTATGACCTTTTTATCATCTCTATAGTTAGAGGTGCAGAAGATATAAAGGTTATTTGGCATTATCATCTTACGATACTCTGTGCTATCATTAACCAAATATGGAATCTCTACATAAGCAGTTTGATTATTTTCTATAATTTTCTCTACCAACTCTTGATACTCATACTCTTTATCTTCAGCCTCTATATTAGCTCGTTTATCATCTTCTATTAGGTAAATCAAATCACCTATTAACTCATTTAAGCTATTCTCTTGTATCTCTTCAAGTATAAGCACAAAGGGTTGATTAGGGTGAAAAGTAGCTCTCTCTATAAGATTTAAAATCAACCCTTGTTTCTCTTTGTACTCTATCTGTCCATCTTTAGAACTTATACCTATTCCTTGCATTAGGTCAGCATTTGATGAGGCAGAGTGAATGTTTATTCTTAGTATGTTTTCTTTGTGGTTTTTTAGATTTAGTTTGTTGTTAATGATGTTTTCAATGGCTCGGCTCTTTCCTGTTCCTGGGACTCCTTTTAGTAGGAGGTTTTTGTGGGGGAATGTTAGGTTGCCTTTTGATTTATTTGAAAATTTATTTTCTTTATCTTCTATTCCTATAAATTCATCTTTAACTTTAGTAGATATATCTAAGTTTTGTTCAGATAAAAAATTTATATATTTTTTGATTGAAGCACTTGGAACACCATTAGATATACTTTGGTTAAAATCATATAAATCTCCTCTTTTTAGAAGTTTTTTATGTAGTTTTTTTAAATATCCCACATCAAGACATTGAAATAAATTACTATATTTAAATTCATTTATTTCTTTTAATTTATTTGGAATTTTTTTTCTTAAAGAAGCTGAATACGATTTTACTGTACCCTCTAACATACCACTTTCTTTTAGCCAATCTTTAAAATCTTTTTCTCTTTGCTCTTCATCTGTTATCATTTTCTCTAATCCCTATTTTCAAATACATAATTTTTCTACATAGATATATCTTACAGCGACAGCCCTTCGCATTTTCTTTTTTTTGGTTACTTTTCTTTCTTTCGTTGCGAAACAAAGAAAAAAAAGTGACAGAGAGAGGTTTAAGAAGTAATAAGAAATATAATTTTATGCAAGTTTGATTTTAATGGTGCAATAGCAATTGCACCCTACGAGCTTAATTTCAAGGGATTTTGTCCATTATTCATCAAATTAATTAAAGTTCGTAATGCTTCATTTACAGACTTAGCATCAGGAAAAAACTTTATTACATCGGTATCTAGTTTTACTATATTGACACCCTCTTTGTAAGCTTGTGCATACTTGCCTCGAATACCATTACTAAAATCATACTCTTCTAACATCTCATTTTTTTCCTATCACACATAAATCGCCTCTTGCTCAATTTTCTTTTTTAAAAGTTTATTCATTCTATCTCTAATCTGAACAATATCTACATGAGTTTTAAAATACTCTTCTATGTCGTTTTTAATAGCAACCAATCCAAACATTGTACTCTTTTTTAAATCTACAACAATATCTATATCACTACTAGTAGTAGCCTCATTACGAGCATAAGAACCAAAGATACCAATTTTATTAACACTATAGAGTTTCTGAAATCTCTCTTTATGCGTTGAGAGATAATCTAATATCTGCTTTTGGGTCATATTTAACTCCCATCTACTTTTATTTTATTATAGCAAAAAAATATTTTTAAAGCTTATGGAAAAGAATTATAAATCATATTTTGTTCAATATAAACAAACATTAATTAATACTTAAAATATATAAAATAAATATTTTTTTAATAAAAAATAAAGTTTTAAAGAAAAAGTTGTATAATTTAAATTAAAAATAGGTTTAATATATATGATGGAATGGGACAAACTTGGTTCAATAACTGTTTTAATTGTAGATGATGATGCGTTTAACCGTCAACTTATTATATCTCTTCTATCAAGAGTACCCTCCATTGGTTATATTGAGGCAGAAGATGGTATTGAGGCATTAGATATTTTAGAAAAAGAGAAAGTAGATATTATACTATTAGATTTATATATGCCAAGACTTAATGGAATAAATACAATCAAGGAGATTAAAAAAAATCCACTTTTTGTAGATATTCCTGTTATTATTATCTCTACTGATGAGTTAGTTATGAAAGAGTTTTATGCACTTGGTGCTAATGATTTTGTATCTAAACCCTTTAGACTTAATGATTTACAAGAGAAGATATATAAATATCTTGAAAAAGTATATTATAAAAATAGATTTAATAAAGAAGAGAAAAAAATCACAGAGACTAAAGAAGATAATAATGCTAAAATAATTCAAAAAGATAATAGACTCTTTAATATAGAAACTATTGAAAACTCTCAAAAAGAGATGTTTAGAGGAATTGCCTCTATTATAGCTTTAAGAGATGAGAGTGTAAAGATTACAGCTAAACTGGTAAAAGCTTTTGCAGAACTTCTAAATTATAGTAAGAGTGATATAGATAGTATCTATCTTAGTAGTGTTGTATATAATATAGGTTCACTATCATCAAGTAAATTTAAAAACTCTTATGAGAGTATATCTAATGATACAAATGATATGATGTATATATATCAAGGGTATCAAATTATTAAAAACTCTATAGAGACTCCATTTATTAAAATTTTAAAAGCAGTTATAGTACAACATAAAGAAAATTATGATGGAACAGGTGTTCCACAAGAGTTAAAAGGGGATGAAATATCTGATTATGCTCAAATTGTTCACCTTATAGAAATTTTTAATCTTCTATTTAAACAGAATAACTCAAAAGATGATATATATAACTTCTTTAAAAAACAGAGTAGTAAAAGATTTAATCCAAAACTTTTAAATCCATTTTTGGAATATTTTGACTATTTTGTAGAGCTTAGAAGTAAATATATAAAGGAGAATTAAAAAATGAAAAATATGATTATAACTGCCTACTCAATAGATAGTCTATTAAAAAAAATAGAAATAGCTATTAGAGATGGATTTAATCCATCTGTTGCATTTATCTACTCATCTGTTCAACACAATATAAAAAAAATGGTTGTAGGTTTGGAGAAGTATAAATTTATAGTGATGGGTTCAACCACAGCGGGGGAAATATTTGCAAATGAGGATTTAGGAGTTAATGAGGTAGATGGAACAATTGTAGCAATGCTATTAAATATAAATCCAACAGCAATAGCTTTTAAATTCTCCTCACTTGAGAATGAAACTTCATATTTTCAGATGGGTAAAAATATTGGAATATGGGCAAAATATAAATTTAAAAATCCAGCAATTATTACAATAACATCAGGATTAGATTTTGATAATGATGCCTATACACAAGGACTTACTCATCAAGGAATTGAGTATATATTTGGTGGAAGTGCAGGAGATGATATGAGACTCAAAGAGACATTTATCTTCTCTAAAGATAACTTCTCTAATCATGGAGTTATAACTTTAGTATTGGATAGAGACAAGATAGATATTATCGGTTCAAGGGCTTTTGGGTGGGTTGGAATAGGAAAAGATAGAATTGTAACAAAAGCAGAACAGAATATAGTATATGAGGTTGATGGAAATCCTGCAACCGAGTTTTATAAAGATTATCTAAGCATAGTAAATAGTGAAGATATACCAACTATTGGAATAGAGTATCCTTTAGAGGTTACAATGAAGAGTGGATTGGTTGTCTATAGAGCTGTTTTAGGAATTGATGAAGAGAAAAAAGCACTTATATTTGCAGGACATGTTGAAGAGAAATCAAAAATTAGAATATCAGCACCACAGGGTGAAGGAATTATAAAATATGTTGGAGATAGTATAAATGAAGCTTTAAAAGAGCAACCTAATTTTAAACCAGAAATTGGATTGGTATTTCCATGTTGTTCAAGAAAACAGGTATTAGGTAATCTTGCAATTAAAGAGATTGAACTAGCATATAAGTGTTCACAAGTTCCTCTAATCGGTTTTTACGCCTATGGAGAGATAGGTGCATTTCCTGGTGGATATGCTTTCCATAATGAAACATTTGTTACAGCACTTTTAAGTGAAAAGGAAAAATAGATATGTCAATTCAAAATATTAAAAATATAGAAGATTTAAAAATTGAATATAACCAACTAGAAAAAAAATATATAAAAGCAACAAAAGATAAACTAAAGTTAGCACACCTTTTAACCCAAGTTAATAGAGAACTAGAAGAATCTCTAAATAATGAAAAAAGATTTATAGCATCAGTGAGTCATGAATTAAGAACTCCACTTACAGCAATCTTAGGCTATGGTGAACTCTTAGAGGATACTGCACTAAATAATAAACAGAAGAGATATTTAAATAGCATTGAACAGAGTTCAAACCATCTTTTAGCACTAGTTAGTGACCTCTTAGATGTAGCAAAAATTGGGGATAACAGGATAGATTTAGTACCAAAAGAGGTTGACCTTGATGATATTTTAAATGATTGTGCAAATCTTATCCGTTCAAGATTAAAAAAAGGTGTTGAGCTAATTACAGATATTCCTATGCCTGAATATAAAGTAAAAGTTGACGATAAAAGAGTTAAACAGATTTTTATTAATCTACTCTCAAATGCTACAAAATTTACTAAACAGGGTTCTATTAGATTCTATATCCAATCATTGGAAGATATAGACAATCATAGATATAAGCTAGTAGCTAAAGTTGATGATACAGGTAGTGGTATTCCAGATAGTATAGCAAAAACACTATTTGAACCATTTCAATCAACAGATAAAACACAAGGAACTGGACTTGGACTATATATTTCTCAAAAATTGGCTCAAATGATGGGTGGAGAGATTACTGTTGAATCAAGAAAAGGAATAGGTAGTAGTTTTACAGTTACACTTATTATTGAAAAAACACGAAAAAAAGAGATAGGAAAAGCACTCAATAGTAGTAGTATTATGATGTTTTCTAAAAAAACATCATTTATAGATAGCTTAACTAGAGAATTTGCAAACTTAGGTGTTAATTTTCAAAATCATGATATTAAGATAGAAGATACAACATCTGCATTAATACATATGGTAGCTAGTGGAAGATTTTATGATATTGGTGTTTTTGATGTTGATTCATTTCAACATAGTACAGACTATATAGCTGGTACTTTTAGAGCAATTAATCCAAATATTAAACTTATTGCATTGGTAGATAGTAGAGAAAATGATATAAATTTAAGAGAGTTTAATAGAGTTATTAATAAACCAATATCATATCAAAGATTTATTAAAGAGGTTGAAGAGACCTATGATAGTGAACTATTTGGTAAAAATGTTAAAGTTGACTACTCAAATCTCGATATTTTAATAGTTGAAGATGTTGAAATTAATAGAGAATATGAAAAAGAGATGTTAGATAACTTCTTTGGTATCACTTGTGATACAGCCGAAAATGGTGAGATAGCAGTCCAAAAAGCTAAAGATAATCACTATGATGCCATACTTATGGATATGCGTATGCCTGTTATGGACGGATTAGAGGCTACTAGAAGGATTAGAGAATTTAATAAAGATGTACCTATTATCTGTATGAGTGCTAATGTATATAAAGAGGATAAATTAGCTGCTGAAAATTCTGGTATGAATGATTTTATAGAGAAACCTCTTGACAAACAGGATATTGAAGCAAAACTTTTAAAATTAATAAATAATGAATTTAAAAGAGAACTCTCTAAAAAAGATGAAAATATCTCTCCAATTGAGATAGAAGAGAAAAAGAAAAAAATCAATGAAAATATTGAAGCAATAGCACTCAATCACCTACAAAATAACTTTAATGAGACTGTAGCTAAAAGACTCTATGATAAAGCTAGAGAAAGCATTATTGAGTATGTAAAAAGAGTAAGACTGAATTTTGCAAATAAAAATAGTAAAGAGCTTGTAGAAAACTATCATGCAATAAAAGGAGTTTTATCAAATCTTGGATTAAAAAAACTCGCCTTAACTGCAGGAGAGTTACAAAAAATATCAGAAGAGGGAGATTTCCTAAAAATAGATGAAATAAATAATCAATTTTTAGAAGAATTAACCCCTCTACTTAAAGAGGAGAAAAAATAGATGAAAAAGTTAGAAAATTTAGGAGAGTTTACTCTACTTAGTATAGAAGATGACGCTTTTAATCAAGAGTTAGCTACTGCTATATTTGAAGATATACCAAATATTACTATCTATCTAGCCTCAGATGGACAAGAGGGTTTAGACATTATAAAAAGCAAAAAAATAGATATTATTCTATTAGATTTAATGATGCCTAAAGTTAGTGGTTTAGAATTGCTAAGAATAATAAAAAGAGATAGTAGATACTCATCTATCCCCGTTATTGTTGTGACATCTAAATCACATGAAAAGACAACAACATATAAACTAGGAGCAGATGATTTTATCTCAAAACCTTATAACCCAGAAGAGTTAAAACTTAGAGTATTTAACCAATTAAGAATTAAAAAATTTAATGATTTAATAGGTAATATAAGCTCTTCTGCTCAAGATAATATAGACTATCTCAAAGATGCTATAGACATTGTTGATAATTCTCAAAAACAACTCTTAAACATACTTGGTAATATGGTGCATGAAAATGGATTTCATAATAAAAATACATCAAAAAGATTAGGAGAGTATGCAAAACTGTTAGGTCATCTATATGGATTAAATAGTACAGAGGCAGATAATATCTACTATACAATGTCTATCTATGATATAGGACTCTTGCGAATACCAAAAGAGCAATTAGATAGGGAAGATACTAAAATATTTAAAAAACATCCAGAGTTAGGTTTAGAAATATTAGAAGATATCAAAGAGACAACTCTAATAAATATGGCAAAAAAAGTTACTCTCTATCATCATGAAAATTGGGATGGAACAGGATATCCCTATAGAATGCAAGGAACAGAGATACCAATATATGCACAAATTGCATCTCTTGTTGATTTTTTTGATAAATTAACAACACATAGAGTATATACTACCAATACAGTAAGCGTTATGGAAGCATTAGACATTATTAAAAGAGAGAGAGGATTAATGTTTAATCCTGAATTAGTTGACCTTTTTATTAGAAACTTTACAAAATTTACAGATATAAAAGATAGATTGAGCTAGATTAAATCTAGCTTTAT
>JALWDJ010000079.1 GCA_027014605.1 Campylobacteraceae bacterium | reverse complement strand
AGAAAAGCTAAAGAGGAGGCAATTAGAAAACAGAAAGCACGAGAAGAGGAGAAGCGAAAAGAGGCAGAGGCTAAGACAAAAAGGGAAGAGGAGTTGGCAAAAATGTCTCCTATTGAGAGAAAATTAGAGGAATTGGTTCAAAATGATAGAGCCAATACCCCAAAAACTACACTTCTTTTAAATGCTATAAAAAATAATCTTTTTGAAGATAACCGTTTAGAAGCACTTAATCTACTAAAAGAGCTTTTAATTAAAGATAAAAAGTGGAAAGAGAAATCTACAGCGAAGAAGCCCCAAAAAGATAAAAATTATCAAAGAACACTTCAAATAATAAAAATGATAGAGGAATTAAAATAATTTCTCAATCTATTCTATTCTAATTTAATATATAAAATATGTTAAAATACTAATAATTATATTAAAATCTATAAAATTAGGAAGTAAAGCTATATATATAGCTTGAAAAATATTTATGATGAAAACAATTTTATTTTGTACAAAAGAAGACTCTTTTAATATTTTAAAACCTTTAGCTGATGAATTAGCTAAACAGAAAGATAAATATATATGGTATATAGCCCCAAGGCTATTTGACAAATTTCCTTATAAAAATATGATGCATACAAATAGTATAAAATATTTAAATGAGTTTAGGGCTGATGTTATATTTACACCTGAAGAGATAGTACCATATTGGCTACATGGAGTAAAGGTACATATTTTTAATAGTTTAGTTGAAGATGAAAGTAGATATAAAGAGATGATAAACTATTTCGATTTATATCTAACTCCAGGTCCTAAATTTACTAAAATATTTGAAAATCTAGCACAAAAGGATAAAAGCTTTAGTGTAATAGAGACAGGTTGGACAAAACTTGATAATCTTTTTAATATAGCAAATGATGATATTATAACTAATGAAAGAGAAGAGCTTTTACAAAAATATGGAGTTGAATATATAGTTTTATATGCACCTAGTGGAGATTTAAAACTAACATCTGCTACTAAATTAAAAGAGATTATTGCAAAACTATCTATGAGAGGAGATATACTCTTTATAGTAAAATTTGATAAAAATATGAAAAAGGAGATAATAGAAGAGTATAAAGAGATAAAAAGTTCAAATATCTTAATATTAAAAGATGACAATATAAATAAAATTATGTATATAGCAGATATTTTAATTAGTGATACTACCTCCTTAGTATATGAATTTATATTACTAGATAAACCTGTTTTAACAGTTGAGACTAAATTAAAAGATATAACTTGGTCAAATCAAGCTGCAGGTGGAATTTTTTTAAATGTAATTAGAACTCTTGAAAATAAGATAAAAACAAGAAATAGAAGAGGACAAACTATAAAAAACTATCATCCATATAGCGATGGAAAATCTACTCAAAGAGTAATAGAGACTACTAAAAAGTATATAAAAGATATTAAAATACCAAAAGAGAGAAAAGTATCATTTTTTAAAAAGTTAAAAATAAAAAGTAAATTTAAAAGAGATTAGATATAATTTTATTTAACAAAAAAAAATATATTTTAGGATATTTATGAAAATATTAATAACAGGAACAGCAGGTTTTATAGGTTCAGCGTTAGCCGATAAATTAGTGACAAGAGGTGATGAGGTTATAGGACTTGACTCTATTAATGACTATTATGATGTTAATGTAAAATATGGAAGACTCCAGAAAGCTGGAGTTATAGAGAGTTTAGAAGATGGAAAAGATATTGAGTATAACTCTCTTATAACCTCATCAAAAGATAAAAATTTAAAATTTATAAAACTAAATTTAGAAGACAGAGATAATCTAAATAGACTTTTTGAAGAGGAAAAATTTGATGCTGTATGTAATCTAGCTGCACAAGCCGGAGTTAGATATAGTCTTATTAATCCTTATGCCTATATAGATAGTAATATTATTGGATTTATAAATCTACTTGAGGCTAGTCGTCACAATGGAGTTAAAAACTTCTCCTATGCCTCTAGCTCATCTGTTTATGGATTAAATGAGAAGTTACCATTCTCTACTGAAGATAGTGTTGACCACCCAATATCTCTATATGCAGCTAGTAAAAAATCTAACGAGCTTATGGCACACACATACTCTCATCTGTATGGAATTTCAACTACAGGACTTAGATTTTTTACAGTATATGGGCCTTGGGGACGGCCTGATATGGCTCTATTTCTATTTGTTAAAGCAGGATTAGAGGGGAAGAGTATAGATGTATTTAATAATGGAGATATGTTAAGAGACTTTACATATATTGATGATATTGTAGAGGGAGTTATTAGAGTAATTGATAATCCTACAAAAAGAGATAGCTCATGGAGTGGAAAAGATGGCAGACTCTCAACCTCATCAGCTCCATATAAAATCTATAATATAGGTAATAATAATCCTGTAAAACTTATGGATTTTATTGAAGCTATTGAAAAGAAGTTAGGAGTTACCATAAAGAAGAATATGATGCCAATTCAAGCAGGAGATGTTCCAGCAACCTATGCTGATGTAACAGATTTAGTAGAAGATTTAGACTATAAACCCAATACACCAATTCAAGAGGGGATTAATAGATTTGTAGATTGGTATATAGAGTTTTTCAAAGTTAAAAGATAATATATGAGAGACTATTTCTATCTATTTCTATATAAGTTCTTTACTCTTTTAGCAAAGATACTACCTAAAAGGGCAATTGATTATATATTAAAAGCTTTAGCCTCATTTGCATATAGAGTTGATAAAAAACATCACCATATTATTAATGCAAATCTAAAACTAGCATTTGGAGATAATCTAACTCAAAAAGAGAGAGATAGTATTGGAAGATATGTGTTTTATAATCTACTTCAGACTATTATTGGATTTATAAAGAGAGATGGAAAAGATGCTAATGATATTTTAAAGGATATAGAGTTTAAAAATAGTCACATATTAGAAGATGCTATTAAATCAAAAAGAAAAATTATATTAATTACAGCACACTACGGAAATTGGGAGCTATTGCCTCCTACAATAGCTTCTAAATTTAGAGTAGAGTTAATTGGAGTTGGTAGAAGATTAGACTCCCCAATTATGGATAGAGTTCTTATTAAAAATAGAGAACAGTTTGGTGTTAAGATGATTTATAGAAAAGGTGCTATGAAGGGTCTGCTTAGAGCATTAAAACAAAATAAAATAGTAGGGCTTCTTTTAGACCAGCATCTAGGTAAAAAACAGGGTGGAGTTGAAGTCAATTTTTTTAATAAAAAGGCACTTCAATCTCCATCAGCATCTATTTTAGCTAGAAATTTCAATGCCATAGTGATACCTGTCTTTATATCAACCAATGACTATAAAAATTATATAGTTACATTTTATAATCCTCTACCAACTATTAAAACATCTAACAGAGAAGATGATATTATGAAAATGACACAAGCACAATCTGATATTATGCAAAAGGTTATCTCAAATAGACCTAAAGAGTGGTTTTGGGTACATAGAAGATGGAAGGGCAACGAACAGTTAACACAAAAGCTATATAATAATTATATTTGACTATAGATAATACTTGAGTAGAGAAGAATATAATTTAATATAATATATTTTATATCTAAAAATTTCTCAATAACCTCTTCCAAGCTGAAAGTTTGAAGAGGCTTGATTGACCAGACTAAGTAGCTAGAGATAGCCAACTACGATAATAATATTATCACACCTTGGAATGCTTCTCCAATTCCTCCTCGTCTAAATCACAGATTATGGACAAGGTATCCTTGGAGGTTTTTGATGAAAATGGCTATAATTTTATATGTATAGATTAGAATTAGAAGCTCTAAAGAGAGCTAATAGATTTAGAAAAAGAGAGATTTTTAATAGTAATTTAATAGATTTTGCATCTAATGATTATTTAGGATTAGCAAGTAGTAAAAAACAGTTTAAAAAGGCAATAGAGTTAATATCTAGTTATGCTACCCATGCTCCAAAAGCAAGTATGCTTGTAAATGGTTATCACGAAGTTCATAGAGATTTTGAAGAGGTTTTAGCATCTATTAATGGATTTGAGAAAGGAATAGTTGTTGGTTCTGGTTTTCTAGCAAATATAGCTCTAATTGAGTCACTTGTTAGAAAAAAAGATATGCTCTTTATAGATGAGGAGTATCATGCTAGTGGCATGATAGCTACAAAACTTTTAGATAATAGAGTGATAAAATTTAGACATAATAGTCCAGAAGATTTAGAGAATAAGCTAAAATCATATAGAAGTAGAAAAGGTAGAAAGATTATTGCAGTTGAAGGTGTTTATTCTATGAGTGGAGAGTTATGTAATAGAGATATTTTTAGCTTAGCAGATAAGCATAATGCTCTATTGATAGTTGATGAGGCTCATAGTTCTGGAGTTATTGGAGATAATCTTTTAGGAATATTCGATTATTATAATATTAAACCTCAATTAAATTATATTAAAATGGGAACACTTGGAAAGGCTTATGGAAGTTATGGAGCTTATATATTAGCTAGTTTTGAAATTATTAGTTTTTTAGAAAATAGAGGAAAGCCTATTATCTATTCAACAGCTCCATCTATATTTGATACAGCTTTAGCTTTAGTAAATCTTTATAGGGTATCAAATAGTAGTAAAAAATATTTAAAAAAGATAAAAAATAGACAAAAAATAGTAAAAGATATATTGGAAATTGATTTAAAATCACTTATACTTCCTATAAAAGTTTTAACAAATGAGCAAACATTAGAGTTACAAAATATGCTTAAATTAGATGGTTATCTAGTTGGAGCGATTAGACAACCTACTGTAGCTAAACCTATATTACGAATAATACCAAGATTAGGGAGTAGTAAGAGTGATTTAAAATCACTTCTAAAAATTATCAAATCCCACCCATAAAATCTTTTTTCTTAAGGTCACCATGATAGACGACATCTTTAATATCTATATCATCTCTTTTTAGTATATCAGGAACTGGATGTTGTTCATTTAGACTCTTTATCTCTTCATCTAACTGCTCTTCTTGATAAGTCATCATCATATCAGCTGTAATTACATTTGGAAGTTGTTGAATTTTAACAAGTTTTTTAATCTCCTCTTCAACTCCTTCACCCTCAATTGTTACAATAATCTTTCCTGTTGCCTTATCGCAAAAGTGATAATCTACATAATCTGCATTTTGAAAATAATCGACTAACTCATCAATATGTTTAGGTAGTGCTTGTACTACAATACTTGAAATATTCATTTAAAACTCCTCTATTTTTTATTTAACTCCCACACCATAATGGTACTATCATCACTTGCTGAATATATTCTATTTTCATCTCTAAAGATAATCACATTTAGTGTGCTCTTCTGTCCCTTAAGTAGGGCTATTTTTGATTTAGTTGAACTATTATAGATAGATATATTATTCTGTTCATCCATAGCAAAAGCTACCTTTTTGCTACTTGGACTAAGGGCTGTTGAGTAGATTAGAAAATTACCTGCAATATAACTTCCCTCTCCTGTAATTATATTATAAATTGAGCCTCTTCTATCTTGTCCTGCTCCACTTACTATATTTTTTTTAAAATCGACTCTATATACATTATCTACATTTTGTCCTTTAAGCTCTTTTATAACTCTACCCGTTTTTATATCTACAACACTTAGAATACCACTCTCACAAGAGAATACTACTTGAGTCTTATTTTCATTTAATGCAAAGTCTGAAAATTTAGATTCACTAAGTTGAACTCTATAACTATCTTTTTTATTTTTTAAATCCAAAAGAGATACTTCATTACTTAAATATCCTAATAAAATATGTTCTTTATCTATAAATCTAGCTTTAATAATAGCTTTTTTATCTTTAGCAGATAGTATTTGTGTAAGATTTTTATCATATATATAGAGATTTGAATATCCACTTTTTCCACTATCACTAAGTAGTAGGTATCTATTATCTATTTTATCAACACTCATTACTCTAGCTGGTATCTCATCTCCCATAAAATCTTTTACATTAGGAATTGATATATTTTTTATGCTTTTATTATTATCAATATCTTTTATCTCTATATGTCCATTATCAGTGGCAACAATAAGTAGGTTATCTCTTAATACCATATCTTTAACTGTGCCGTTAACTTCAATAGTTTTTATTGGCTTTAAAATAGGTATTCCCCATATAAAAATAGTATAAAATAGTACAATAAATATATATCTCATAATAAAATCCTCTCAATTTGCTTTAATATTAAATCCTCTATCTCTTCTGTTGATAGATAGCTTTTTAGTGCATAGAGGTCAATCTCACTAGCTAAAAAATTTTCAAAAGAGCTGTTTTTATTTAGATTTACTATCAGCTCCTCTAGCTTCTCTCTACCTATTGCTTGTTGTATAGGCTCTGCGATATAGACAATATAGTTATACTCTTTATAATCAAACTCAAACTCTTCAGAGTCATAATCCTCATAATTCTCATCTACTGTTAATAGATGTCTTATCTCTAAATCTTTATCTTTTAATTTATTAAACAATTTAGGATATATATCTTCTAATTTCATAATCTACTCTCCTTTTCTTAGGGTATTACTCTATAACTAATTGCTTTAGTTGGACATCTGGAGATACAAAATCCACATGCAGTACACTTCTCATTATCTATAATTGGATTAAACATACCATTAAATAGAATTGCATCATCAATACATGGCTCTTTACATGAGTAACATATAACACCCTGATGTGCGACACAGTTATCTATAGATATTTGAAATATAGCATTGAGATATGTATTATTTGTACCATCATCTAATGATAAAACATCTCTCTCACATGCAATAGCACACTCATCACAAAAGGTACAACCATTTTTAGAAAAATTAAGAGTAGGGGTTTTTGTCTCTTTATCAATAAAGATAATCTTTTCATCACAAGAAGCAACACAAGCTAAACTCTCACAGCTTGGACACTTACTCTGAAAAATAGATTTATCTTTTACATAAGGTGGGCGTATTAAAGGAGGAGTATCCTCCTTTTTTACTTGTTTTAAAGGTTTTGTAATAGATGTAAAAAAGCCTCTTCTATTTACCACTATTTTACACCATCATTCATCATATCAGCAAGGTTAGAACCTGATTTTAGGTTACTTGTTAATCCATCTGGTTTAAAGGTATTTCCTACAGCAGTTTGAACATTTGCTTGAGGTGCATGACATTGTGAACAGTTATATCTACCTTGATAGAGATGATTTAATTTTTTAGCTTTTGCTAATTTAATATCACTAACATTTCCAATATCTCCATCTCGTCCAACTTTTTTACCCTCTTTAATTAATTCACCATTTTTTAGAGTTGTTGTTGGTCTATAGTTTGTAAAGTGAGATGGTGGAATTGGTGTTGCACCCATGCTCTTTGCTACATTTGGCATATGACATCCAAGACACTTATTATCATTTTTTGTAATTGGAAGTAGTCCTTCTGTTGAGTGAGGTATCATTGGTGGTGCATTAACAAAAGCTCTCTCAAATTTGGGTGCAGCTCCAGGAGCTGGTCTATCATATTTAATATTAGCAGGTTTTACATCTTCTTCTTTAAAGAGAGATTTTTTTCTCAAACCCAAAATAGTCTCATCAATTACTTTTTTATTTCCTAAATCCTCTTTTTCAATTCTATTTTTATCAGCTACTTTTGCATTAATGTCAACTACTTTTGTAGTTGATTTAGTCTCCTTAGTCTTTACAGAAGTTTTACTATCTCCTCCACCTTTAATAGCATTGGCAATATCATTAATATCTGCCTCATTTAAAGATGTTACTTGCCCTTTCATAATCGCTTTCATAGAGCCACCATAAGAGCCATCTTTATATCCTTTAAGTGCTTTTACAATCTCTTCTTTTGACATATCTTTTACAACTTTAGATACACCCATAGCCTTACTCTCAAAGTTTGCTCCATGACACCCTTTACAAGCAGCTATACTTGCACTATAGAGTGCTGAAGCAGTTAATAACGAACTCAATGTCACTATCTTAATAACTCTTGTCATTTTCTCTCCTTTAACTTTTTTTATTTAATTTTTTAATACTAAAACCTAAAGCATCTTCTTTACAAACATCGATGCAACGACCACAGTTAGTACATTCTCCATCTGTTATAAAGATACTCTCTTTATTAATCATGTGCAATACTTGATTTTCTGGACATACAATTTTGCACTCCATACAGTTTGTACATGCTTCATGATTATGTTTTACTCTAATAATACTTTTTTTACCAATAATTGAATAAGTTGCACCTAATGGACATAGATGTCCGCACCAGCCATTTTTAACTCCAAATAAATCAAAAAGAAAAATAGCAATTACTACGGCAATACCTGTACCAAAACCAAATATAATACCTCTTTGCATAATAGTAATAGGACTGACTGCTTCAAAAGCAGCAATTCCGACAATAGCAGACACAATAAGACCCAATACCATAATCCAATAGCGTGTTCTTCTTTTTAAAAAACGGTAATTTACCTCTTCTTTATCTAATTTTAGTTTTCGTCTAAGCCAATTTGCTAAATCAGTCACCATATTAATAGGACAGACCCAACTACAGAATGCTCTTCCACCAACTATCATATAAAAAAGTGTAATAATTAATGCTCCAATAATTACATCTGCACCTATTAAAAAACCTGCAGATAGAACTTGTAATGTAGTGTATGGGTCTGCTAATGGGATAACTCCAAAGAGTAGGGAAGAGCCAAATGTTCCTTGTAAAATATGCCAGCCATAAGCATTGGCAGAAAAATAGAGAAACATTAATCCAATTTGTGTTGTTCTTCTAAAAATTAGATATTTAAAACTTTTCATTAATACTCTATCTCCCTATTGAGGTAATCTGATGGCGATTGTTTACTTCTCTCATCATGAGTCTCAATTTCATCAATTTTTCTATCTCCTACTCTCTGTTGGTCTCTTTTATCCCAACCTTTAACATAATGATTTCCAACTTTTCCTGTAGCATACTCTCTAGGAAGTACAAAGATGGCAGATTTTTCAGTAATGCATGCCTTTTCACAAAGTCCACAACCTGTACAGACATCAGAGTGTACAACTGGAAGTAAAAAGGCGTGTTTTCCTGTTCTTTCATTTTTTTGATATTCTAGCGTAAGTGCTTCATCAAGTAGAGGACATGCTCTATAACATGCATCACACTGTAAGCCCCAATAGGCAACACATGACTCTTTATGTACTACTGCTAAACCCATCTTAGCTCTATTTATATCAAGCTCATTTTTTTTATTAAGAAGAGATTTCATATCTAAAGCTTCAGATGGACATGCAGGTACACAAGGGATATCATCACACATATAACATGGAACATCTTTAGGGATAAAATATGGTGTACCAATAAGTCTATGGTCACCACCTTTTGCCATTTTCAAAGTTCCCTCTCTTTGAGTTCCATCTCTATTTTTGTTACTTTCACGATTAGCACAAGCTTCAGCACATAGTCCACACTTAATACATACATCTAAAAACTGCTCTTCAGGTATTGCTCCTGGTGGTCTAAGCACTAATGGTGAAGCTTTTGCCTCATCACAATAGCCACTCCACAACAATCCACCAAGAGCTGTAAGACCTACGCTTTGAAGAGTCGTTGCCATAAACTTTCGTCTATTGTTGTTGGAGTTCTTCATAATCTACGCCTTAGTAATTTTTACAGCACATTTTTTATAGTCTGTCTGTTTAGACATTGGACATGTTGCATCAAGACATACTTTATTGATAAATACTTTTTCATCAAACCAAGGTATAAATACTAACCCTTGAGGTGGTCTATTTCTTCCTCTTGTCTCAATTCTAGCTTTAACTTTACCTCTTCTACTCTCAACCCATGCCAACTCACCTCTTTTTAACCCTTTAGCTTTTGCATCTTTAGGGTGCATATAACATAAAGCTTCTGGAACAGCACGATATAGTTCAGGTACTCTCATAGTCATTGTTCCAGAGTGCCAATGTTCAAGAACTCTACCTGTACATAACCAAGTATCATAATTCTCATCTGGCATTTCTGGTGGATCCATATATGGTCTTGCAAATATTTTTGCTTTATTTGGTAGAGCATATTTACCAAGTTTTTTATCTGGACCTGTTAATGTTCCTTGAAGAATATTTTTAGCGAGTGGTCCATAGAATGCATGAGTTGATTTACTTCCACTCTTCTTAACAGCTTTTGCTGCATATGGGTCATACTTAACATTAAATCTCCACTGTGTCTCTTTTCCATCAACAACAGGCCACTTAAGTCCTCTTACTTTATGGTAAACTTCAAATGGTGCTAAATCGTGTCCATGTCCTCTACCAAATGACGCATACTCCTCAAATAGATATTGATGAACCATAAATCCATAACCCTTAAATACCTTTCCATCTCCACCTTTAACATTTCTACTATCTCCAATACACTCAGAGTTATCAAAACCTTTTTGTGGAAATTTATTAAGGTCTATTTTGTACTCTTTACCTTTGTTTGCATAGAGGATTTCAAACATAGTTGTATCTTCTTTATATCCCATTTTTTTAGCATCAGCAATTACATTTGGAAGTTTTTTCCCATTTCTAAGTGTATATTCACCCCAAAGGTCTTTAACAGTAAATCTTTTAGAGAACTCCATCCATTGCCAAGTATCACTCATTGCATCACCTACAGGCAGAACTTGCTGTCTCCAGTGTTGAGTTCTTCTCTCAGCATTCCCATAAGCTCCCCATTTTTCATAAATCATTGCTGATGGTAATACTAAATCAGAAACCATAGCTGAAATACCAGGGTAACCATCTGAGGTTACAATAAAGTTATCCATCTCTCTTGCTGATTTAATCCAATGTTTTGCATTTGCACTATCTTGATAGGCATTACATACATTAACCCATGCAAATTTAACGACACCATCTTCGATATCTCTATGGATTTTCATAATATGTTGATTACCTACAGGATTAAGTGTTCCTGCTGGAAGTCCCCAAATTTTTTCAGCTTTTGCTCTATGTTTCGGATTTTTAACCATCATATCAGCTGGAAGTCTATGACAGAATGTACCAACCTCTCTTGCTGTACCACATGCACTAGGTTGTCCTGTTAGAGAGAATGCCCCATTACCTGGAAGTGCTTGTTTATTTAATAGGAAGTGAACATTATATGAGAGCGTATTTACCCAAGTACCTCTTGTATGTTGGTTCATACCCATTGTCCAGAAACTTACAACTTTTCTATCTTTTTCAATATATAGTGCTACTAAATCTTTAAGTTTTTTCTTAAAGCTTTCAAGAGATTCATTAGGGTCACCTTTTGCAATTTTTGCCACGTAGTCAAGTGTAAATGGCTCTAAAGATTTTTTATACTCTTCAAAAGAGATTTTCCAATGTTTAAGAGTTCCAGCAGTATTTTTCATCACATCTCCCTCTTTATATCCATAGGGTGCAAGTGCTGGTGCTTCTTTTGCAGAGATTTTCTTACTCATTTCTTTAGAAATTGTCTCCATCTCTTTTGCTGTATATTTACCCTCTTTAAGAGATTTCTCACCTGCTCTTCTCATCCCATAACCGATATTTGTAGGCCCTGCTGCAAATACAATATTCTCTTTTACAAAATTCCAATCAATGGCTTCTGGATGGTTAAATACAATCTCATGTGCAATATAGTTCCATAGTGCAAGGTCAGTATTTGGAGAGAAGATGATATTAAAATCACCAAGGTCACAAGTTCTATGTGTATAGGTTTGAATATTAACAACTTTTACTTTATCTGGATTAGAGAGTTTTCTATCAGTTACCCTAGACCATAAAATTGGATGCATCTCTGCCATATTTGAACCCCAAGTTACAATAGTATCTGTAATTTCAATATCATCATAACATCCACTTGGCTCGTCAATACCAAATGTTTGGTAGAAACCAACAACAGCACTTGCCATACAGTGTCTAGCATTTGGGTCAATAGCATTTGAACGGAAACCTGCTTTCATCATTTTTTGAGCTGCATACCCTTCCATAACAGTATATTGACCAGAAGCAAATACAGCTACACCTTCAGGACCAGACTCTTTTAGTGCTTTTTTGGCATGTTTTTCCATCTCATCAAATGCTCTTTGCCAAGATATAGGTTTAAATTTACCTTTTTTATCAAATTCACCCTTATCATTCATACGAAGAAGAGGAGTTTTAAGTCTATCTGCTCCATACATAATTTTTGCATTAAAATATCCTTTAATACAGTTAAGTCCACGATTTACAGGAGCAGCAGGGTCACCTTTTACTGCAACAATTCTTCCTTCTTTTGTTGCAAGCATAATTCCACAACCTGTACCACAGAATCGACAAGCAGCTTTATCCCAACGCCAACCTAATTCTGCTTCTTTTGCTTTTGCTTGAGCCTCTTGGGGAATAGCAATTCCTACAGCAGAAGCTGCTGCTACAGCTGCTGAACTCTTTAAGAAATCTCTTCTATTTAAAGCCATTCTACTTCCTCCTAAATAATTAGTTTGCTATAAATAAATTTTTTATAACATAAATATAAGAATATCATAACTGTTTTCAATAAATATTGATATTAGTCAATTATATACTTCTCTAAAATTTTTGGAATAGTCACCGTTCCATCTTCATTTTGATAATTTTCCATAATTGCAATAAGAGTTCTACCTACAGCTAATGCTGAACCATTTAATGTATGAAGTAATCTATTTTTTTTACCATCTTTAAATCTTATCTTTGCTCTTCTTGCTTGAAAATCTTTTGTATTTGATATTGAACTAATCTCTCTATATCTATTTTGTCCAGGTAACCAAACCTCTAAATCTATAGTTTTAGATGCTGAAAAACCTAAATCTCCACCACAAAGCTCTACTAATCTATGAGGTAGTTTAAGTTTAGTTAAGAGATTAGAGGCATTTTCTACCATCATATTAAATATCTTTTCACTCTCTTCAGGGAGAGATAATGCCACCATCTCAACTTTATCAAACTGATGTTGTCTTATCATACCTCTTGTATCTCTACCTGCTGAACCCGCCTCTTTTCTAAAACATGGAGTATATGCTGTTAATAGTATTGGGAGTTGCTCTTTTTTTAAGATTTCATTATTGTATATATTTGTAAGTGGGACTTCAGCTGTTGGGATTAGATATAGCTCTTCACCCTCAATTTTAAATAAATCATCACTAAATTTTGGTAGTTGTCCTGTGCCTTGTAGCATATTATAGTTATTGATAAATGGAACATATACCTCTTCAAATCCCATTTTTCTATTTTCATTTAAAAAGAAATTTATTAAGGCTCTCTCTAATCTAGCAGATTCTCCTCTTAAAATAGAAAATCTACTCTTAGCTAACTTTACGCCTCTTTGAAAATCTATCCAACCATTTATCTCTGCTAACTCCCAATGCTCTTTTGGTCTGAAATTAAATTCTCTTGGAGTTAGAACTTTTTTTATCTCTACATTATCATCTTCATCTACTCCAAAAGGTACAGATTCATCAGGAAAATTTGGTATATTTAAGGCAATATTTTGTAATTTGCTGTTTGCAACATTTGCTTTATCTTGAAGAGAAGCTATAAGCTCCTTATTTTTATCTACTTTAGATTTAAGTTCAGATATATCTTTACCTTCTCTTTTATATTCTCCAAATAGTTTTGACATTCTGTTTTGATTTGCTTTTGCCTCTTCTAGTTGGTTATTTATCTCTTTTAACTCTTTAAACCTATTTTTTAACTCCTCTAAAAGAGAGTTATCTACACCTTTTTTATTTAATCTATTAGTAGCTTCATCAAAGTTTTTTTCTAAATATTTTAAATCTATCATCTTAATATACCTATTTTTTTCAAAATTATATCCTTTTTGATTTAGAATTTATCGATAAAACTTGTAACTTGACACTCCTTAAAGGTCATACTCCCCGCCTCTTCTTGATTTATCAATTTTAATTTAAAGCTCCAATATGCAACCTCTCCACCTTCACTACTACCACAATCGGAGATACTTTTTACTTCGCTATTTTCTTTAAAATCTATAATCTTTAAATTTTTCAACTCATAGTTACAGACAACTTTTGCATTTCTTACCCAAAATCTATCTTCTGTTCCTGTATCTATCTCAAAAGCAAATGATTGTCTAGGAATAACAGTTGTATTGGCATCAATATTTATGGCATCTGGAGTTTTTACACCCTCAAAACTATGAAGTGTTTCAAAATGAACCTCTCCACTTCTTTTACTTTTACTAGAGAAATTTACACCTAATGCTATCTTTTTTCCTATCATATATGCAGGAAATTTTAGAGTTACATAGGTTTTCCCCTCATTATCAAGTTGATATATTCCATCTGTTGAGTCAATTTTTAATTCCCACTCTTTAGACTCACTGCTACATATTTCATTGTAATAGTTATGTCCTACTGCAAATCCTAAGTTATTATGGCTATTTCCATGATAAGAATCAACTAAACCTAGAGTTTTTTTAGTGTAGTTATATGGGTCTATATCCCATTTTCCTAATGCCTCATTTGCATCAACTGAGCCAAATAGAAATAGGAAATCTCTAGTTGTATCTATATTACCAAATATTTCTCTATCAACTTTAAATGATGCACTGCTACTCTCTTTATCTGCTACAATCTGTCCTTTTGTTGAAGCAAATTTTCCGTAAAGTATTCTATTTCCATTTTCATCTTTTGCAAAGTCTGCCATAGCAGAGACACTTATTTTAGACTTAATATTTACTACATTATTATATTTATCTGAAGCTGAAACTAAGAATTTCTGCTCAAACCATTTTGTCTTTTCATTATATTCAACTCCTGCAGAGTTAATAGAGAAAGCAGATGGCTCTCCTGATAGAACAGTTAATGAGGTTGTGGTATTTAAATCATAAACTTCACCTCTATTATTGGTATAATTTACAGAGACATCAAAATTGACAACACCTGATTTATTATATGTTTGAATATATAAATCTATATTATTCTTCTCTTTAAATGTTAAACTATTATGTGTTGCTCCATTATCATTAATATAGTTATTTGGGTCAATAAATTTTGCTTTTGATGGGTCACTACTTCTAATTGTAATTGAGTGAACTCTATCTTCTCTTACACTCTTATTACTGTCTAAATTTACAAAAGAGAGTTTATATCTCTTTTTACTATTTAGCTCTACTTTAGGTTGATTATCTTGTGCTAAGAGTACTACTCCATAATCAAAAATAGAGGTAGTATCCTCATGAGTTAAATTTCCATCTATTGTTATTGGTTTATAATTGGAGATATATTTTACAACATTTGAAGTTCCATCATAGTTTAAATTGCTATTAGCACTTATTTTATAAGCATTTGGAGTACAAGGATTTATAAATTTAGCTATAAGTGTGATTTTTTTACTCTCATATGGTTTATTAAATTTAATTGTATGATTTAGAATATCAAGCGAACTACTACTAGTCTTACAAGCATTTAAATCGACTACTATATCAGACAACTCAACAGCTACCCCTTTGGAGTAGTTATTTTTCAGAGAAAATTCCATATAAAATTCATCTTTTTTAGGACTAATTAGAGTTTTTCCTGTTGTAATCTCTATATTATTCTCAGAAGATGTGTCTCTTGTATTTATCTCTCCACTTCCACAACCTACAAACAATAGTATTAAAAATATTAAAATAATTCTATCTTTCATCTATATCTCCTTAATATAAATAGTTAACAGCAAATACAATACTGCCTATATCATCAACTTTATTAAGATTTGAAATTGAGTATCTATATCCTAAATCAAAATCAACTTCTCTTAAAACATTCCAAGCAAGTCCCACCTCTCCACCATATATATATCCACTATCTTCTATAGAGGCTTTACTATCTACATATTTGACCCAACCAATATGTCCACCAATATATGGTTTAAAAATAATATTATCAGTTTTATATAGGTTAGCCCATACAAATCTATCAAATGAAATCATTCCTCTAAAATAGTTTTGATTATCTTGATTAAATCTATGTCCAGATATAGTTGTCCTCCACTGTTCATTTTGAGCTCCAATCCTGAAACCAAACTCAATTCCATTAGTTGAGTTTGGAACACCTATAACATTTCTTGATTGTACACTCCCATAACCTGCTTCAATACCAAGAAATCTCTCCGAACTAAACTCATCTCTAGCAAAAGTAATGGTAGTAAATAGAATAGTTATTAAGAGTATTTTATTATACATTTTATAATCCTTTACAGTTTAAATCTATTTATTTATTTAAATTTAATAGTACTCTCTTTAAAATTATATAATACTTAATTTTTTTTTAATTATATTGTTTAAAATATAAAATAAATATATAGCTAATATAAAGGATATTTTTTTATTAAAAAATCTTCAAGAAAACCCCGAACTCTCTAAGATGTCATTATGAGGATAATGCTGATATTAACGCTAGTAATAATAATATAGAGAAGAGAGGATTGGAGTCTCTTGGGCTAGGAACTAGCCTTTAAGACTATAAATTAGAAAATCTTTCAAATTCAGATTTGTTGGAATCTAGTTAGGAAGCCTCTAATTCTTTAGCTAGAGATAGTTTACTTAATTATTTCATCAACTAAATTTAAATTTTCGAAGTTATTTGTTACTATTAATAAATCTATGTATGCATTTATCATATCATAGATATTTTCTACAAATCTATATTTTATCTCATATAGTTTACTTTGGGCATTGGTTAAATCTATACTACTTTTTAATCCTGCATTTAAACTCTGCTGAATAGAATTTAGATACTCTCTTGCAGAATTTAGTGACTCTTGATACATAGCAATAGATTTAGATGCTGAGTCAAATGTAGCTAAATTCTCTTCATACTCCTCTTTTATTTCATCTTGGACTTGAAGGAGATTTTCTTGTGCTGAGCTATAGAAGAGCTTAGATTCTGCGATTTTAGATTTAACTGCCCCACCTTGATAGAGTGGAAGTTGTACTTGCAACATAAATGATTTTGTATTCTCTAAACTAGATACTTTAGCATCAGCATTTACTTTTGAGTATTGAGCATTTACACTAATTGTTGGCATATGTCCTGCTTTTGCTCTTTTTATCTCTTTTTGTGCTAAATCAAGGTTCATTCTTGACTGTTCTAATTTTAAGTTTGAGTCAAATCGATTACTATTTTGCTCTATTACACTTCTCATACTATAAACTATATCATCTGTAATCATATCAAGGTTTATATTTGGTATCTCAATAGAGTTAAGTCCTGTTAAATGTTTTAATTTTAGTTTATTTACTCTAATTAATCTCTCTTCTCTTCTTAAATCTATTTTTGATGAGTGTAAGTCCACCTCTCCTTGTAAAAGATCTGTTTTTGTTCCAAGAGAGAGTTCTAATTTTTTACTTAAAAGTTCTACATTTTTCTTTTTAGCATTTAAGTATGCATGAAATACCTCTATTTTATTTTTAGATTTAACTATATCCATATATATCTTAAGAACTTTTTGTGCTAACTCCTGTTTTTGAAGTTCAATTTTAAAATTATCTAGTTTCATCCTTGATTTTGCAACATGAATATTCTCTGTTTTAGTCGTATCATATATAGATTGATTAAATGATATAGCATAACTAGATAAGCGTCCTGCACCTCGTCCATCATACTCTTTTTTTCCAAAATTAGATGAGAAATATACTTGTGGATATAGTTGTGCAGTTGCTTGATTTAACTGTTCTCTGTTTGCCTCTACTTGATACTCTGCTGATTTAATCTCTTTAGAATTTTGTAGTGCTAGATTATAAACTTCAGATATAGTTAAAATCTCTGCACTACTATAACTACACAATAGAAATATGGTTAAAATTATAATTTTACTCTTCATTAAATCCTCGAATTAATATATTTTGAAATGGTTTTAATAGATACTCAAGTGTAGTTCTTGTTCCTAGCTGTATCATTACAGTAGCTGGCATTCCTGCAACTAATGTATAATTATGTTTTTTGAGTTCATTTAGTCCCTCTTTTGTAACCTCTATTTTTGCCTCATAATATGGCTTATGAGAAGCTTTATCTACAAAACTATCAGCAGATACATTAATTACTCTACCCTCTATGAAATGTATCTTTTTCATATTAAAAGCAGGAAACATAACTTGTGCTAATAGTCCAACCTTAACCTTATCAATATCAGTTGTTTTTACTTTAGCTACAATTAGTAATTTTGAGTCTTTTGGAACTATCTCTAAAATATTTTCACCTCTTCTTATCACTCCACCAATAGTATGAATTTTAAGTCCTACGATTGTTCCAGCAACAGGAGCTTTGATTTTTGTTCTTTTCAATTTATCTTTACCAGCAATAATCTTAGATTTTAAATCTTCTATTTGGGATTTTGTTTTTACTAATTTGTCTAAAATATCCTCTTTAAACTTCTTTTTTCTTAGAAGTCTTTGGGTATTTAATTCATTAATTTGCTCTTTAAGTCTTGCAATATCAGCTATCTTACTAGCAATATCACCCTCTATTCTATTTGCTTCTCTCTCTAACTCTTGAATTTTAAGTTTATCTACAAGCTGTTGAGCAAATAAAATCTCCTGCTCCTCTTTCTGTTTAGCAATTGTTCTTAATCTTTTTTGATTACTATCAATGAGAGCCTTTAAACTAGCTATCTGTTTTTTAGTTTGTAAAATTCTTTTTTTAGTAATTATATCTTCATCTCTTAGAGATTTTTTACTTATATTAAATATATTTATCTGATTTTGAACTATACTTCTTTTAATACCTTTTGGAAAATGGATTGAACTCTTATTGTCTCTTTGTGCTTTCAATCTTGCATAGATAGCTAAAGCATCTTGATATTTAGATTTTAAGATATTTAAATTCTCTTTTATTTGAATATCATTTAACTCAATTAATATGTCTCCTTTTTTCACAATATCACCATCTTTAATATGAATTGCTTTTACACTTCCACCATCTAAATGTTGAACTGTCTGTTTAGCTCCACCTGCTACAACCTGTCCACTTGCAACTGATGTACTTGCAAGTGGTGCATAATACATCCAACCACCAATAAATCCAAATATAGTAATAACAACTATTAATCCAAAAATAATTGCTGGTGCTGTATTATCTGATGGCATACTACTATTTTTTTTACTCATAAAAAATCCTTAACTACTTGGTTTGCTAAGTGTTGGTTTGCCCATCATAGGTCTTTTTGTTTGAGAAGAGCCATTTTGAGGTCTAGGTTGAGATTTGGGTGAAGCATTTTCTCTTAGTTTTGCTAAAACTGCACTAGTAGCTCCATACATCTCTATTAATCCATTTTTTAAAACTGCTATTTTATTGGTTACTTGAAGTATATTTGGTCTATGTGTTATTAATATAACAGTGCTTTTTATCTGTTTTAAATAGTTGATTGCTTGGATTAATCCAGCCTCTCCAATCTCATCTAAATTTGAGTTTGGTTCATCTAAAACAACTAAAACGGGGTCTCCATATATAGCCCGTGCAATTCCTATTCTCTGTCTCTGCCCACCAGATAGAGTTGAACCACCAACACCTATTTTTGTATCATATCCATCGGGTAGTCTTAGTATCATATCATGAACCCCTGCCATCTGTGCTGCTTTTACAACACTCTTAGGGTCAACCTTATTAAATCTAGCAATATTTTGACTAACAGTTCCATCAAAAAGTTCTATATCTTGTGGAAGATAACCTATATATTTCCCTAAAGCCACCTTATCCCATTGAGATATATCAGCTCCATCAAGTCTTACTTTTCCATTTTGAAGTGGCCAAAGTCCAAGTATAACTCTAGCTAACGATGATTTACCAGCAGCACTAGGCCCAATAATTCCAACAATATCACCCTTATTAATCTGCATTGAGATACCTCTAAGAGATGGAGTTTTACCATTTGGAGGAACTACTACAACTTGCTCTAATAAGAGTTCTCCTTTAGGTGGTGGAAGTTGCATATACTCTCTCTCTTTTGGAAAGTCATTTAGAAGTGTATTTAATCTCTTATAAGATGTTCTAGCACTGCTAAACTGTTTCCAAGTATTTACCATTAAATCAAGTGGTGCTAATGCTCTACCCATAACAATAGAACCTGCTATCATCATACCAGAACCAACTTCACCTTGAATAACTAAATATCCTCCTAATCCTAACATCATAGATTGAAACATCATTCTAGTAATTTTAGAGATATTTGACCATACTCCAGCACTTGCACTTGCATTACTTTGAGCTCTTAGAAAACTATGATGCTTATCTTGCCACATATTTCTAATATTATCTTTCATACCCATAGCATGAATAACTTCAGCATTTCTTAGATTTGTATTTACAAACATCATAGCTGAAGAGTTATGTCTGTTTGCCTCATTTAGTTTACCTTTTGTTGAGTAGTTATTAATAATGGTAATAATAATTAAAACAACTGCTGCAAAGATTGCAAAATATCCATAATCTTCATGAAAATAGAATAGAAGTGCAATATATATTGGTATCCATGGAGCATCAAAAAATGCAAATAGCCCATTCCCTGTCATAAATTGTCTAATTTGTGTTAAATCTGATAGTGCTGTTGATGATGCTTTTCCAGGATATTTTTCTGCTAATTTAAATAGAGCATCAAAAACTCTCTGGCTCAATATCTTATCCATCTTATTTCCAATTCGTACAAGTATTCTTGAGCGAACCATCTCTAAGAGAGCTAAAGTTATAAATAGAACAATAACTAATCCTGTAAGCATATATAAAGTTTCTTCACTTCTACTTGTTACAACTCTTCCATATAGTTGTAACATATATAGAGTTGGAACTAGCATTAGAAGATTTATAAATAGACTAAAAAAACCAGCCATAAAAAATGCTATTTTAGCTTTAAATAGAGCCTTTCTTAACTCTCCTGTTGCTTTTTTTTGATTTGGTATTTGCATATTTGCCATTAGCGTTTTGCTCCTATAAGATTAATTTTAACTCTGTCGCTGTTGGGCTAACTCAAAGAGAGTATTTATATTTTCCAAAGATTTAATATGAGTATCAATTAAACTAATTATTCCTTTTCTAACCCAGTCTGCTAATATATCATCACTTAAACTATTTAATTTATCTCTATCTACAACTCTAAAACCATTTACTAAAATATGCTTCTCATCACCCTCACCAACAGCTATCTCTCTTGCTTCTAAAATTCCACTATTACTAATAGCTTTTGCTACATTTTTAGTAATTGTAAATTGATTTTCATAATTTGTTAGGAAATTAATAGCATTTTTTAAAGTATCACTCTGACTGCCATCTTCTAAAAATAATTCATTTCCATTTGTAGTTGAAACTAAATCTGACTCTTCATCTATTAAAATAACTTTCTGTTGAGGGTTCTCTTGTGTTTGTGCAATTGCAAATGGGTATTTTCTAATAAAAGATGGGACATAATTTGTAATCCATTTACCCTCATGATTAATTGCTAAACTCTCTTCACCAAGAGAGACTAAAGCTACTAATGATGGATTTTCATCATCTGTAAATACAATAGGAAAAGTTGAAGCAATCAAAGCCGCTTCACTTGCAATTATAGGAATAAAAGAGTTTCCTTTTGCAAAATTTAAATCTCTCATAGGTTTAACTTTTAAATTGTTATGTCTCTTTCTATCTAAAACTACTAATTTTTTATACATATTTTTTTTTCCTTGTTCTATATTTTTTTTAGGTCGTCCTCTCTGCCTCTCTCTAAGAGTTATACCTATTGATTTTTCCAATTTTAAAACGAATGACTTACTACCTGTAATAAGCTGTTTTTCTAAACAGCTTATTATAAACTTCTCTTTTTCTATCTCCATTGGTAAATAAAAAATTTGAGAATATCGTTTTATTCTATCTTCATCTCTATAACCTAAATCTCTATATACTTTATGTGGAGTTACTATTTTATCTTTTTCGTTTAATAGATTATTATGGATACTACTATATCTATATAGAGAAGCATCATTAACTAGCCCCTCCTTAAGAGGTATTGACTCAATATATCTCATAACATCAAAGATATAACTCTCTTGAACAATAGAGGATTTATATCTCCCCTCCCATAGAGTACCCTTTCTGTTATACTTTTTATTATAATATCCAACATATCGTCGCCCTAGAGACTGCATAAATTTAGACATACTAGTTTCATTTGAAGGAGTGGCAATAAACTCTAAGTAGTATGGCATTAACACATAAGAGTGTATATCTAAATCTATCCTACTCTTTATATCTCTTATCATAGATAAAAAGAGCATATAATCTAACTCGTCTCTAAACATACTATCAATACTCTTTAAGATAATATGTTGAGCTGTATTTTTAATAAAAAGTCGAATTTTTCGAGCCAAATATTTTTTCTCCATTATAATCTATATCAACAGGAAAATTATAACTATGGTTCACTTAGATATATATTAAAATAACTCTGACACCATTTATTTTTATAAAAAAGTACCATATTAAATGAGACTCATTAAAGATAAAGCGATATAATCTATTATGAGAAAAAAAATTACTATTGGACTTCTTATTTCATCTTTATATAGCTCCACATTAGATTTAGGTATAGGGGTCGGAGAGATGAGTTATCCTGACTATTTAGGCTCTAGTCATATAAATAGTACTATATTGCCATTTCCATATATAGATTATCATAGTGAAAAGTTAGATATTGACCAAGATGGATTAAAACAGAGACTATTTAGTATAGATGGACTTAGCCTAAGGCTTAGCATGAGTGGTTCTCTCCCTGTGCATAGTTCTGGAGCAAGAGAGGGAATGAATAATCTTGATATTGCAGGAGAGATTGGACCTGCTGTTATATATGAGCTATATAAAAAAGATGGACTAAGTCTAAAATTAGATTTTCCAATTCGTGCAGTTATATCTACAAATTTTAAAAAGTTAAAATATAGAGGATATAAGTATGACCCAAGATTAGCAATGGATTATAATTTTTTAGATGGTTATCTATTTCAGTTTCAAACGTGTGGTATCTGGGCTGATAGCAGATTTCAAAACTATATTTATGGTGTAGATAGTCGTTTTGTAACAGAAGAGAGAACTCAATATAAAGCAAGAAAAGGATATATGGGATATAAAACATCTATTAGTATATCTAAAAAGTTCAATAGAGTTTGGGCAGGGGCATTTATAAGATATTATGATTTAAATGGAGCAGTTTCTAAAGATAGTCCACTATTTAATAGAAGTTTTGGGGTATATAGTGGAATATTTGTTGCTTATCTTTTTGATAAGAAATTTTCCAAAAAAGTTAAAAATCTATTTTATCAAAAAATCTTCAAGAAAACCCCGAACTCTTGGACGGGGATAAATTGAAGAAAATTTAATATTTAATAAAGTTATTTTTTATTATACTTATGATAATTCTTTAATATTCTTAAAATATGTGGTTGGAAATGGAAGTTTGTATTTCCATAAAATTTTAACAACGATAAAAATTACAATATTATACTAAAAAAGATATGCTTATTGAAAAAGCTATCTATTTAATGGTGTTTGGGTTAAGAACTAGCCTTTGCCGAAAAGCTTTTAAGTTTAATTCTAATGATAAAAGGTAAAGAAGCCCTACCATAATCTTTTTAATATGACTCTGCTTTAACTTAAAGTGCATTTATAACTACTATTTTATAGTTGGAGGTGTAATATTTTTACCAAGAAGTGCATAACTTTTACCAACTCTAGCTATTGGTGCATAATCAAGTGTGATTCTCTCTTTATCACTAATGATTTTATCATCAATAAACTGTGCTTTTATCTCTACAACTAAAGGGATAGTTGTTGAACCTTTTAAATCTATCTCTTGATAAAATTTACAAAAAAATGCACTAGGTACATCTGTAACCATAGGAGGAAAACCATCTACAACCTCTTTTGTTTTAATATCAAATGCAACAGCTTCACTCTCATTTTCTCCAAGCTCTTTTGAGCTAAAGTGCATAGCTTCAAGGTGTGCCTCATCTACCATACAGATAGTACATTTTTTTGTTTGGCGAATATTTTTAAGTGTATCTTTTTGGCTACCATCGCTTTTATGCCCAATACTTACCATCATAGTAGCAGGTTCGGAACTAAGCCCCATAAAGTAGCTAAAAGGTGCAATATTGACTACACCTTGTTCATTTTGAGTCACAATCCACGCAATTGGTCGTGGAATAATAGTCTGTGCCATAAGTTGGTAACGCTCTGTAAGTTCTTTGTCTAAGTAATCTACTATCATCTTATTTAATACCTTTTATTTTTTATCTTCTATTTTTATCTCAATAGCTTTAGCATTAAGTAAAGCATCTGCGATTTTCTTATGTGCTTTTTCAACTATTCGTGAAAATGTAGTTCTTGATATTCCCATTTTATCTGCACACTCTTGTTGATATAATCCTTCAAAATCACTTAATCTAAGTGCTTCCATTTCATCTTCTAAAAGCTCAACACTTTCTAATTCAATCCTTCTAATTCCACATGGTTTAAAACAGACTTGACTATGGTCAGCATCAATATATCTTTTTATTCTTTTCCGTCCACGCATTAAAGAGTTCTCTCTTTTGTTACAAATTTCAGAATTATAACAAAGAATTTATTACTCTTTATCTAAATATCTAAGATTAAACTCTACAAATCTAAAACTAATATAGATAACAATAGGCCAGCTAATATACCAGATAAATTCAGTTAAATATTCCATAAAATCTCCTAATAGTGATGTGAATTAGATTTAATTTCATCTATGGTTAATTTTGTTTTATTCATAGAACGCCATACAAAAAAAATATATCCTATAACAATAGGAACAAGAACCGATACAACAGCCATAACACTAAGAGTATAGTAACTTCCTGAAGAGTTTTCAATAGTTAATGAACTCTGTATATCTGCAAGTGATGGATAATAAACAGAGTTATTAAGCCCTAAAATAACCATAAGTATCATTACTGTTAAAACAACTCCAAAACTTGTAAACCAGATAGCTTTTTGATTATTTTTTATAAGTGCAATAAAAACTCCATATAATAAAAAGAGAATACCTACAATTAGAAGTACAAATAGTAAAGGTATATCTAAAAGAGTATAAAGAAACTTCATACTTTTTACACTTACAATTCCTGTTGCTGAATTATAGATTAATCCTTCTGAAAATAAAATTGTTCCAAGAACAAGTAAAAAAAGTATTAAAAACATAATAAAATTTATAGTTACCACTTTTTTAATTCTATTTATAATTGTAGGAGCATCAAGAGAATTTAAAAAATATAAACCTGCTTGTAGTCGAGATAGAAAAACAAGCATAAGTCCAAATGCAATATTAAAAGGATTAAAAAGTGCCTCTAATCCATAACTTTGCATTGTCCAATGTGAAAGATGAGAACTATTTACTATAAAATTTCCACCTGTAAAAAGTGTTCCAAGTGCTACACCTATAAGAAATATACCAACAGAACCATTAATATAGAGAAGATTTTCATAAAATCTCTCTCCATAAAGATTGTCTGGTTTTTTTCTATACTCATAAGCAACTGCTTGAATAATAAAACAAAATAAAATTCCCATCCAAATATAATATGCACCACCAAAACTTACAGCATAAAAAAGTGGAAATGCAGCAAATAAAGCTCCTCCAAACATAACTAACATCGTAAATGTAAGTTCCCATTTTTGTCCAAGAGAATTAATAAGTAAATCTCTTTCATCTTCTGTATGTCCAAGA
>JALWDJ010000078.1 GCA_027014605.1 Campylobacteraceae bacterium | reverse complement strand
TTAATAGTTTCTCAGAATATAAAACTAAAGATTTAAAAAAAGAATCTATAAAATATATTCTTGAAAACTATTACAGGGTTGCCTAACTATAATTTTTTTTTATAATTAATTATAGTTACAGCTAGTGCATTGTCTGTTTTATGCTAGTTTTGGTGACTCTAAAAAAAAAGTAGCATATTACTCTTTTTTAGAATATTGAAAAGAGATTGCTAAGGCTATCCAAAATAGTGGACTCCGTATTCCATTATGACTTAATCCATATAGCAAAATAGGAGACATATAAAACAGTACTCTTTTTATATAAAATTTAGAGTTAAAAAAGAATGAGATAAATATAATAAATCCAATTATACCATACGAAAATAGAATATTTGCTACAGTAGAGTGAAGTTCTCCCTTATGATGAGATAGAGAAAATCTTTTAAAATCTCCCTCTCCTGCTCCAAATAGTAGATATTTAGGATATTCAACAATACGGTCATAACCTCTTCCTGCTAGGGAGTCATCGCTCTCTGTTCCAATCTTCTCTGTTCTATTAAATAGAGCAGTATTCTCTGCCATATTTGAGATAGTATTAAAATTTACTATAAAAACTACAATAATAGATAGTGCTAGTAATATGCTAATAAAAATTTTTAATAAATTGACCTTCTCTATTAACTCTATGTATAATATATACAATAAAATAAGTATATATGAAAATATAGAAGCTTTTGATGATGAAAACAGTATCAATATAAAAGCAAGAACATATACTAAAATATTTTGAATAATCTCTAATCTACCTCTATCATCCTCTTTTTGGTTTATTCCTAATATAAAATATATATTAATTATAGCAATAGCAAAATAGCCTAATTGATTTGGATTATTAAAAAATAACATATTTCTTGTATTAAAGCTTAATCCACTTTTCAATAAAAAAACAAACTGTATTATAAGTGTAAATAGTATAGCTACTCTTATAATTTTACTATTAATGAAAGATTTTTCATAAAGAAAATATGTTGAATAAAAAAGTAAAACATTAAATAGATAAAAGAGAGTATATATAGAAAATGATATACTCCCTGTTAATATAAGCCATATTAGATTTATATACGTTATATATATCATAAATATCATTACTCTCTTATTCTCTCTTATACTATTTAAAAAGTGTGATGGCATTTTAAAAAGTAAAACAGCAAATAGTAGAGCTAAAATCAAATGTGATATTTGTGGCTGTCCACTACTAAAAATATAAAATGGAAATGCTATAATAAAAGCAAAATATAATATATTAAATATATCTATCTCCTATTAAATGATATAAAAAGAGTTCCTGTAAAATATTTTACTTGAACCATCTGTAAAATATTACCTAAAATAAGTGAAATAGAGGTAGCAATAGATGCACCCCAAACGCCATATAGAGGAATTAAGATAATATTTAACAAAATTGCTAATATTAAAACGATTAAATTATTAAAATACTCCATTTTCTGTTTATGAATATATATTAAAATATTTCCATAAAAACATATAGCAGAGTATATTATTTGTGTAATAGTCAAAGTTACAAACACACTATATAGTACTTCTCTATTTTTAATATTTAAAAGTTCAAATAGATTAAAATCTTTTATAGCAATAAAAAGTATAAAAGAAACCATAGCCACAGATAAAAACGATAGTAGTACAAATTTTGTATTATATATTGCAATGGCAGAAAAGTCTCGCTTTTGAGCAAACATTTTTGCCAATCTTGGATAGTAGTAAGATACTATTACTTGATTGAAAAATAAAATTTGTAGAGTTACTCTTGCTATAATATTATACTCTCCAACAAGCTCTAAATTAACATACTTTTCTAACATAATAACATCTATTCGAGATATTATAAGGTATGTTAGACCTGTAAATAGAACAGGCATAGAATGAGTTGCTATATATCTCATCTTTTTTAATGATAATTTTGAGATTAATTTAAACTCTCTTTTAAATTTTAAATATATAAGAGTAGATAATAGTGTAACTACTGTTGAGATTGCATATATATTTAATATAAAAGATATATTTAATTCTCTATTATTAAATAAATATAAAATAGCCAAAAGTGTAAAGTAGATAATATATATATTTATATCTTGAAAATATATCCACAACTTAACCTCTTTAATACTTCTTAAATATGTTGAGTAGAGTATATTAAATGAGTTTGATAAAAATATAACATATATTATAGGATAATATATAATATAGTTAAAAGAGAATAGATATAGAGTGAAATATAGTATAACAGATACTATAAATATAATAATTGATGAATTAAAAAAAAGATAGAAGATATATTTATAGTTTGAATATTTTGGTACATCTCTTACCATAATATTTTGTATTCCAAAAGATGAAATTTTAGTAAAAATCATTATATAACTGAGAATTAAGGCAAACTCCCCATAAGTGCTCTTAGTTACAAAAAATGATGTCCCAAGCTCAAAAGAGAACTTGAGAAACTTTGCAATCACATTAATAAATGCTATTTGAATTAACTCAAACATAATAGTTACCTTTTAAGGAATTTGATATATATGAATTGCATTTTTAAGAGGGTGACCAATAGGAGCAGTTATATCTCCATTAGAAGCGTTAACACCTTCTAATATATGAATTTTATTATCTATAATCTCAATACCTCTTGGATCATAAACACCATTATCTCTTGATTTATATATAGCTAAAGTCTCTTTTGTATCCCAATTAACTTTTAAAATCTCAAAATCAGAGGTAGTAACCCATAGAGTTGTACTATTTTTATCATAGGCTAATCCTACAATTTTACCTTTTGGCGTTGTATATAGCACATCTCCTGTTGTATTAGTTTCAAAATTATACTTATATAAACTCTTATCTGATGCTACAATAAAATCACTACCAATAAATGTTGTAGCAGAATACTCAATAGTACCTAATGCTATATAGTCACTGAGAGTAAATGAGCTATTTACATCTGCTCTTGTTAATTTAAATATAGCAGGAGTCCCCGGTGATTTACCTGTAAAAATATATAGATTATCACTATTACTGTCATAAGCAACTGACTCAATATCACAAGCCCCCTTATGATACTCATAACCACAAACACCAATCTCTGGAGCAAAATTACCTAAATCAGTATCAGATATAACAGACTTAATTTGGTGTGTTGTATAGTCCATCTCATAGACATGGTGTGAGTCATCATCTGTTATCCATAGACTATTGTTTGGTGCTACAAACTCTAATGACTCTCCATCTCTTAACTCCTCTAATCCTGTTATATTAGATAAAACAATTCCATCAACTTCATCTAAATCTTTGCCATCTCTTAGAGTAAACTGTTGTGTAACTTCACTACTTCCACTTAACCATCTATTTGGAGAGTTAAATGTACTTATTACTGTATCATCTCCATCATCACCATATCCACTATTAAATGGTGAGATGGTATAGTTTGGTTCAGCTTTTAGCTTATATACCTCTTGATTATCAACTACACTACCCCATACACCCTCACCACTATGAGCAAGAATAGTTCTATTATCTTTTACAATAGATATATCTATCTTATTATCATTTAGATTAAATGTGCCACTCTGATTGGTTAAATCATTTACATTGATATTCAGTTTCCAATCTGGCTTATTTGGTGCAAATGGTGAGTAATTCATCTCTGTTGGTTCATTAGATATTGTAATAACTGTCCCTTTTCTAAGATATGCTAAAGGTAAAAGTTCTGGTAGTTTTGCAGAGAATGTTTGAGTACAATCCTCATTAACTCTAATAGTTGCATTTTGTAGATTTAGATAATCTCTAGTTACTACCATCTCTAACCAAGAGCCACCATTTCCTTGAATATATCCATAATAGTCATCACTTCCACTATTTTTTAAATATCTATCTGTTGCAACTGCATTATACTCATTTAGGAGTAGAGATGTATTTTGTCGTCTAAAGTTCTCTTTCATTGCAACTAATCTTAGATTTGTAAAATTTTGTGTTATAAGTAAACCACTAGTATCTCGCCAATGGTTGGGAGAACCAAATGTACTTAATGCTTGAGCATTATTATCATCTCCATAAGTACTATCTATAGGGGTTATAGAGAAAGATGGGTCTTTTTTTAATTTATATACTTCTCTTTTATTAACAGAGTTTCCAGATATACCCTCTCCACTTTTGGGTAAAATAGTAACATCTCCTCTACCACTTATCATAGATATAATCATATTTTTGTGATTAGTCTTAAAAGTTCCCTCTAAAATCTTTAAATCATTAATATTAATATTTATATTCCAATCAGAATTACAGTTGTTAAACGGGTTATAACTTAGATTTGTTGCTACCTTATCTGATATAGTTAGTATAGTTCCACTTCTAAGATTTGATAACTCTTCTATATTTGGAAGCTCTGCCCTAAAAGTTTCTTTACCATTATTTCTAACAATCTTAATTATAGCTTTTCGTAAATCAGTTTTATCTTTTAAAATTACAAGCTCTACCCATGAGTCACCATTTCCTTTGATTTTACCAAAATATGTATCACTTCCATCATCTCTTAATTTTTCATCTTTATCAACTGCATCATACTCATTTAAAAGAACTATTTTATTGAGACTACTATTTAAATCTCTTAATCCACTAAAATTTTGAGTATGAGTAGTATCATTACTATCTATCCACTGATTTGGTGAGCCAAATGTACTAATAATTTGTCTATTAGAGGTATCATCTCCATAAGCAGGATCATCAGGATTGATAGATGGACTAGGATCTTTTTTTAGTTTAAATACCTCTTGATTATCAATTCCCCAACCCTTTACTATCTCTCCAGAGTTTCTCATTAAAAAACTGTTATCAATAGATTTAATAGATATATCCATTGTTCTATCAGATATTTCAAAAGAACCATCAACATTTTCTAAATCATTTTTATTTAAATTAATTGTCCAATCACCTTGAGATGGTGAATAGGATAAATCAGTTGGCTCTTGTGAAATGGTAATAATCGTACCCTTTCTAAGATATGCAAACTCTGTTAGATTTGGAAAAGATGCAGTTAACTGATGAACTCCTTTTGATTTTTCTATATTTATTATAGCACCCCTTAAATCTACAAAATCTTCAACAACAGCTAACTCTATCCAACTACCTCCATTTCCATTAATAGTCCCATAATATGTATCATATCCACTATTTTTAAGCTGTTGGTTGGGTGCAACAGCATTATATTCGTTTAAAAGTAGAGCATCACTATAACTTAATTGACAACTAAAAAGTACCCCTAATAGAACTCTTGATAACAATTTATAATCATTCATTTCATAATCCTTAATATTTTTTAATATATTATTATATGTTAAAAATAATTATAATATACTTAAAATTGATTAAAAATATTTTTAAATATTAAAAAGAAAATATAATAATTCTTAAGTAGTCTTTATCTTTAACAATGCTATGATTTTAGATATAGTAAAACTTTATAGAGAGGGTATAGGTTATGATAAGTAGTAGAGATATTAGCTTTTCATTGTGGTTGGATTTTATAGAGAGGGATTATCTAAAAAATGAGTTTCAAAAACTTTTAGATGAGGGAATAGTTACAGGAGCAACCTCAAATCCATCTATTTTTGCAAATGCAATTATAAATTCTCCTGCATATAAAAAGCAGTTAGAGTCCTTAGAGGGTAAGAGTCCAAAAGAGAAGTATGAAGCATTAGCAATAGAGGATATTAAGACTACTGCTAAAATGCTTAGACCTCTCTATAATGAAAATAGAGATGGGTATGTATCTATTGAAGTTGACCCATCTATATGTAATAACTCAACAAATACAATTAACGAGGCAAAAAGACTATTTAAAGCCATTGGTGAACCTAATGTTATGATTAAAATACCTGCTACAAAAGCAGGTTACAAAGCGATGACAGAACTTATGGCTGATGGAATATCTGTAAATGCAACTTTAGTATTTTCACCAAAACAAGCAAGAGACTCTTTTACTGCCATGACTAAAGGGATTGCAAAAGGGGAGAGTGATGGTAGTTGTAGAGTAGAGGGGGTGATATCTGTATTTGTTAGTCGTTTTGATAGTCTATTAGATAGTGAACTAGAGAGTTATGGAATAGCTCCCCATAAGACAGGAATATATAACTCAGCTAAAATATATAATATGGTAGAGAGAAATAGTATTCCTAATATTAGAACTCTTTTTGCTAGTACAAGTGTAAAAGATAATAGTTTACCAGAGGACTATTATGTTACAGAGCTTACTGCTCCACACTCTATTAATACAACTCCTCTAAGTACAATTAAAGCATATCTTAAAACTAATAACAGTAAAGATTTGCTACCTATTGAGGATAGTATAATTGATGGATATTTTATAAATCTTGAAGATAATGGTTTTAATATGGAAAAAATTTATAAAAAACTTTTAGATGATGGAATAAAAGCTTTTGAGGAGTCATTTAATAGTATGTTGGGAGCATTAAAATAACTTAAATTAATATACTTTTGTTATAATTTAATAAAAAATTAAGAAAGTATATTATGGAGAAGAGACTACAGTTCTATCTAAAAAACTTAATACATAATGGAGGTAGTGACCTCCATCTTAAATCAGGCTCAAATATTAGAATTAGGGTAAATGGAGATTTACTAAAACTTGGGGATATAGTTATCTCTAATGAAGAGTTAGATAGCATTGCTAAAGCGATATTAACAGATAAACAGTATAAAGAGTTAACTACAAATAAAGAGTTAGACTGTACCTATATATTAGATAAAGATAACCGTTTTCGTGTGAACTTTTTTTATCAACTAAATGGGCTAAGTGCTGTTTTAAGAATTATCCCTGTTAAGATATTAACTATTGAACAGCTACAACTTCCCCCTATCATATCAGAGTTAGCCGATTTACATAGAGGATTAGTCTTAGTTACAGGTGTAACAGGAAGTGGGAAATCAACTACTTTAGCCGCAATGATAGATAGGATAAATAGGCGTAAAAAGAAACATATTATAACAGTTGAAGACCCTATTGAGTTTGTACATCAAGATAAAGAAGCACTTATATCTCAAAGGGGGATTGGACAGGACTCACACTCTTTTTCTAATGCACTAAGAGCTGCACTTCGAGAAGACCCAGATATTATACTTGTAGGTGAGATGCGTGATTTAGAGACAATCGAGATTGCACTTCACGCTGCAAATACAGGTCACTTAGTATTTTCAACTCTCCATACATTAGATGCAAAAGAGACAATCAATAGAGTTATTGGAATGTTTCCACAAGCAGAACAGAATAGAATTAGAATGACATTAGCCTCTGTATTGGAAGGTGTCGTATCTCAAAGATTAGTTAAAACTGTTGATGGGAAAAGAGCTGCTGCTATTGAGATTATGAAAAGAACAGCAAGAGTTGCTGAACTTATCTCTGAAAATAGAGACTATGAACTATTAGATACTATTGAAGAGGGAAAAGAGATATATGGCTCTCAATCATTTGACCAAGCATTACTTGATTTATATTATCAAAATAGAATAACAGAAGAGACTGTACTTGAAAATGCTACTAATCCATCTGATATGAAACTAAAACTACAAGGCATAGGTATATCTGGTAATAGTGAAAATATTAAAAAAGATAAAATGAAAGAAGATATTTTTGATTTAAAAGAGAGTGATGATTGACACACTCCCCATAGCTAAAGCAAGGGGCTTTACGCTATTTTTTGGTAAACTACCACCCATCTAAAATAGGTGATATTTTTTAAAAGCATATAATTTTTCTAATTAATAAACATGGTAATTTAGAGATTTATTAAAAAACTGAAATATATAAGTCAATAATCGTGCAAAACTACTCGTTTTAAACCCTATAAGGGAGTATATTTAAATAATAGGGAAAAGCCAATAACAGAAAAAAGCTGGTAGTTTCAAACCCTATAAGGGAGTATATTTAAAT
>JALWDJ010000077.1 GCA_027014605.1 Campylobacteraceae bacterium | reverse complement strand
ATGAATTTTATAACAAAATTATTAAAACAAAAACCAAAAATCACAAAGACAACACTAACCATTACATCTTCTAATGGTTTTCATCTAAGACCTATTGCAAAATTTGTAAATGAGGTTAAAAAATTTGATGCAAAAGTTACAATTATTGCATTTAATCAGGAGGTATCTGCCCTACAAGTTCCAAAGATACTCTCATTAGCACTAGATAGTGGAGATAGTTTTGAACTTAAAGTAGAGGGAGAAAAATCAAAAGAGATAAGTGGTCATCTCTCTAATTTCTTTAAAAAACTTATGGCAGATGATACAAAAATTGAGATTGCAAAGCAGGAAGATGAGAATTATCAATCTAACAGTATTATAGGTCATACCATAGCTAAAGGTGTAGGAGTTGCACCTTTAATTAGATATAGAATTAAAATGAGTATTGATACTAAAAATAGTATTTCTATTAAAGAGGCTATTAATTTGACAAAAGACAAACTTTTAGAACTTTCTAAAAATAAAGAAAAAAATTCAGATATTTTTTTAGCTCAAAAGGAGCTACTATCTAGTGAAGTTTTTAATCAAGAGTTTAAAAATTTAGAAGATTTTAAGTCAACTATAAATAGTGAGATAGAGAAGTTAAAAGATACAAAGTTTGAGTCACGAATATCTGACTATAGAGATTTAGAAAAAAATGTACTTAACCATTTAGGTATCAAGTCTATATTAGAGTTACCAGATAGCCCTTATATCCTACTTGCTGATGATTTACTACCGAGTGAGGTTGAGCAGATAGCAAAAAGTGCTATTGAGGGGGTTATCTTAGAAAATGGTACTCTTATGTCTCACGCCTCTATATTACTTCGTTCTAATAATATTCCATCTATAATTATAGATAGTAAGATAAAAGATGGGATATACTCATATATAATAGTTGATGCTAATAGTGGAGATATTATATTAAATCCAACAAATAGAGATATAAGAAGAGCTAAAGAGAAGAAGAAAAAGATTAAAATAGAGCAGAGTAAAAGTTATGCAAACCGTTTTGTTCCAACTATAACTCGTTCAGGTAAAAAGGTTAGAGTATTAGCAAATGTAACAGATATAAATTCAGCAAAAGAGGCAAAAGAGTATGGAGCTGATGGTATTGGACTTCTTAGAACAGAGTTTCTATTTACTAGAAAAAAACCAACTTTAGATGAGCAGATAACTGCTTATAGAGAAATTTTTGAACTATTTGATGATATTACAGTCCGTACACTTGATATTGGTGGAGATAAATCTCTCCCATATATAGATATTCCAAAAGAGAATAATCCATTTTTAGGGGTTAGAGGTATTCGTCTATCCCTACAAGAAGAGGAGTTATTTAGAGAGCAACTTTTGGCTATATTTAAAGCACATAATGGAAAGAGAATAAAGGTTATGTTTCCAATGGTATCTCAAAAAGAGGAGTTTAAAAAAGCAAAGAAGATAGCAGAAAATGTAGCTATAGAGTATAATATAGATATTAGTAATATCTTATTTGGTATTATGATAGAAGTCCCATCTGTTATTTTAGCTCTAAGGGTATTTGATAAAGGAGTTGACTTCTATTCTGTTGGTACAAATGATTTAACACAATACCTATTTGCCATAGAGAGAACTCACCCAACTCTAAAGGTAGATATAACTTCCCCAGTGGTAATGTCTGCACTTAAAATAATTATAGATAATACAACAAAACCTATAAGTATTTGTGGAGAGTTGGCAGGAGTTAGTGAGGTTACAAAAGAGCTTATTGATATGGGCTATAGCAATCTATCTGTATCTGCAAAACTTATTCCATCTTTAAAGGATAAAATTCGTTTGATTTAACTCTATTAGATATAATTTTCTTTTTAATAAATTATAAAGGTATAATATGTCTATAAGTGTTGTGATACTATCAGCAGGTAAGGGTACTAGAATGAAATCAGATACCCCAAAAGTTCTTCATATAATTTCAGGGAAATCTATGATTTCTCATGCCATAGATGCATCAAAAAAAATATCAGATGATATAACTGTTGTTCTTTATCACCAAGCAAAAAGAGTAGAAGATGCTATTAAAAAAGAGTATAAAGATATAAAATTTCATATTCAAGATGTAGAAAATTTCCCTGGAACTGGTGGAGCATTAAGAGGAGTTAAACCTAAATATGATAGAACTCTTATATTAAATGGTGATATGCCATTAGTTAGAGCTAGTTCACTAAAAAATCTAATAGATGGAGATAGTGATATTAATATGTCTGTAATCAGACTAGATAATCCATCAGGCTATGGAAGAGTAGTAATAGAAAATCAAGAGGTTAAACAGATAGTAGAGGAAAAAGATTGTAACTCTACTCAAAAAGAGATAGATAGTGTAAATGCAGGAGTTTACTCTATTAAGAGTGAACTATTAGAGAGATATATTCCAAAATTAGATAACTCAAATTCACAAAAAGAGTACTATCTAACAGATATTATAGAGATGGCAGTTAAAGAGGGTAGGGTAGTCAAACCTATATTTGTGCCAGAAGAGGAGTTTAAGGGGGTAAACTCTAAATTAGATTTAGCTAAAGCTGAAGAGATTATGCAGAAGAGAATAAAAGAAAATCTTATGCTAAATGGTACTATTATGCACCTTCCAGATACAATCTATATTGATATTAATGCCTCATTTGAGGGTGAGTCTATAATTGAGAGTGGTGTATCTATTTTAGGAAAGAGTAGAATTATAAACTCTCATATAAAATCTAACTCTGTAGTTGAGGAGTCTATTATAGATAACTCATCTATTGGACCTATGGGAAGAGTAAGACCGCTCTCTAATATAAAAGATACTCATATTGGTAACTTTGTTGAGGTTAAGAAGTCAAATTTAGTTGGAGTTAAGGCAGGACACCTCTCATATTTAGGAGATGCAACTATTGGAGAGGGTACAAATATTGGAGCTGGTGTTATAACTTGTAACTATGATGGAAAAGCAAAATATAAGACTACTATTGGAGAGAATGTATTTATAGGTAGTGATACTCAAATTATAGCACCTATAACCATTGAAGATGAGGTTATAGTTGGAGCTGGTACAACTGTTACAAAAGATATTAAAAAGGGGAGTTTAGCAATAAGTAGAACTCCACTAAAAATTGTGGCTAACTTCTTCTATAAATTTTTTAAAAAGGCTAAGTAGATGCAGTTAAATTTAGAGGGTAAAAGAGTTCTTGTAGGAGTAACAGGTAGTATTGCTATATATAAAGCGTGTGAGCTTGTAAGGCTATTTGTAAAATCTGGTGCATCTGTAGATGTTGTTATGACTTCAAGTGCAGAGAGATTTATATCTCCGTTATTATTTGAAGCACTTACTAGAAATAGAGTATTAACTCAAAATAGTGAGAGTTGGGCTAGTTCACTTAACCATATTGATATTGGAAAGAGTGCAGATGTATTTGTAATAGCACCTGCTACTGCAAATACAATCAATAAACTTAGTAAAGGTATAGCTGATAATATACTCCTTCAGAGTGCATTAGCCTTTAATAAACCTATACTTATTGCACCATCGGCAAATACAAATATGTTAGAAAATCACTATACTATTGGCTCACTTAAGATGTTAGCTGTAAATGATGTAAAGATTATCTCTCCTCAATCTAAACTATTAGCTTGTGGAGATAAGGGTAAAGGGGCATTAGCAGAGCCTTTAGAGATATTTTATCAGACAGCTCAACAACTTTTAATTGATGATTTCTGGAGAGATAGAAAGGTTGTAGTTACAGGTGGAGGAACAAGAGAGAAGATTGATGATGTGAGATATATATCAAACTTCTCATCAGGTAAAATGGCTAATGCCCTAGCTACTGCTCTATATTTAAGGGGTGCAGATGTATGTCTGATAACAACTAAAGAACACTCAAATATCCCTAATGAGATATATACTATAGATGTTGATGATGCAAATGAGATGTTAGAATATACTATAGACTCAATTAGAGTAGCAAAAAAGGGAAAAATGAGTAGAGCAACAATGAGTAGTAGTGAGCCAATTCATCTAATTCAAAAGAGACCATATCTATTTATGGCATCTGCTGTATCTGATTTTACACCTAAATTTCCTCAAAATGGAAAGATTAAAAAGTCTGCTATTGGTAGTAGTTGGAGTATAGAGCTTAAAGAGAACCCTGATATTTTATCTACTATTAATAAGGATGGAATAATTACTATTGGCTTTAAAGCAGAGATGGATAGTAAAAATGGATTTAATAATGCTAAAGCTATTTTAAAAAGCAAATCTATAGATGCAGTATGTTATAATCTGTTAATAGGTAGTGATAGTTTCGGAACAGATGATAATAGTATCACCTTTATAACAGATGATTATAATATTAATTTAGGACATAATGACAAACTTTCATTATCTTTTAAAATATTAGATGAGAGTAGAAAATTAAATAATGAGTAATAATATATTGAAACACTTAGCGATTATTATGGATGGAAATGGAAGATGGGCAAAACAGAGAGGCTTAAGAAGAACAAAAGGACATGAGAAGGGTGCAGATACTATTAGAGATATAACACAATATTGTGCAGAACATAAAACTATAGAGACTCTAACTCTATATGCCTTTAGCACTGAAAATTGGAAAAGACCTAAATATGAGGTTGATTTTCTAATGAGACTACTTGATAGATGGTTAAAGCAGGAGCTTCCAACATATCATAAATTTGGAGCAAGATTTGAGACAGTTGGAAATATAGAGGGATTTTCTCCAAAACTTCAAAAGACTATAGCATCAATTAAGGCTCAAACAGCACACCATACAAATTTAGTTCAAATATTAGCTCTTAATTATGGCTCAAGAGAGGAGATAGCAAAAGCTGCTTCAAGACTTGCTAAACGGGGTGATGAGATTACAGAAGAGAGTTTGGGTAAGGAGTTAAATACTCCATATCAAGATATAGACCTATTAATTCGTACAAGTGGAGAGCAGAGATTATCAAATTTTCTACTTTGGCAACTATCATATAGTGAGTTCTATTTTACAAAAACCTTGTGGCCAGATTTTAAGCCTAAAGAGTTAGAGGAGATAATTAATCAATATACAGATAGGGAGAGAAGATTTGGAGGTGTTTGTAGTGTATAATATATTTTTAGTAGTCATCATATTTATATTTGGTATTGTAATAGGTTCATTTTTAAATGTATTAATATATCGTATTCCAAAGAAAGAGAATATAGCATATCCAGCTTCTAAGTGTCAAATTTGTCAAACTCCCCTAAAGTGGTGGCACAATATTCCCATAATTTCATGGATTATACTTGGTGGAAGATGCTATTTCTGTAAGAGTCAAATATCAATTCAGTATCCTATTATTGAGTTTACTACAGGACTTATCGCAGTAATATTATATTTTAAATTGGGCTTAGTATGGTATATGCCTATAGTATTTTTTGTATTTGCTCTACTTTTAGCTCTAGTTATGATAGATTTTAAATATTTAGCAGTTCCAGATAGTCTAAATCTTTTAGCACTATCTTTAGCAGTGGTAAATCCCCATTTTATAAATTCAGTATCTTATGCATTTATGTCAGCAGGTGGTCTTGCACTTCTAAGATATTATATAAGCTATTTTATAAAAAAAGAGGCAATGGGTGAAGGGGATATTATTGTAGCAGGAACTATGGGTGCATTGCTTGGTTTTCCACTGTTTTTCTATGCACTATTTCTCTCAGCAATATTGGCAATAGTACCATCTCTAGTTGCTAAAGATAAGATAGTTCCGTTTGTTCCATTTTTAGCTATTGCAACTTTTATTGTATATATATTTGATAATCAGTTTATTAAACTAGCAAATTGGATTATCTATGGATAAGTAGGTTTTAGGGTGGGGAGAGTTAGTCTATCTAAATATATATCAGAGAACTTTACAAAGGCATTTTTAACTATATTTTTGCCTCTATTCTTTATTGGTTCTTTAGTTTCTATTGTTCAATTATCATCTCTTACAAAATTTATTCAGGTTGATTTTTTCGAGATGATGAGATTATATGGATATAATCTACCTGCAATGCTATTTTATACTATTCCAATCTCATTTTTAATAGCTATTACAACTGTTCTATTAAGACTATCAACTGAAAATGAGCTTATAGCCCTATTTGCATTGGGTTTTCGCTCTAAAGATATTATTAGAAGATTACTATTCTCTGCAGTTCTATTCTCTATTTTTCTACTACTTCTATCTATTATTAAAATGCCACAGACAGAACAGCAATATAAAGCATTTAAGATAGATAAACTAAGAGAGGCAAAACTAAATATATCTCCTTCTAAATTGGGGCAGAAATTTGGAGATTTTTTTGTATATTTAAAGAGTAAAGATAAAACCTATATGAGAGACATTGTAATATATACTAAAGAGAAGGGCAAATCTGATAGACTTTTTATTGCTAAAGAGGCAAATATAGATAATAGTAACTCTGTTGTCTCACTAATTTTAAATAGAGGAACGGGATATACTTTTGATAAAAAATCTTTAAAAATGGTAGAGTATGAGCAGATGAAGATATTCCAAAAAATAAAAGGTAAATCTTATACATATAGAGATATTAAAGAGTATTGGAAAAAGTATGCAAAAAATCCTAAAAAAAAGGGGAAAATTTTATTCTTTATATTTATTAGTCTAATTCCAATAATTGCACTCTATATTGTAGCCTCATTTTCGATTATAAATCCTCGTTACCAAAAGAGTTATGCCTATCCTATATTAGGAGTAACCATACTTCTATTATATATAGTTGCCACACTCTTACAAAAACATGGTACACCTCTAACTTTAGGTGTATCTCTATTAGGTGTGATATTTACAGGATTGACTCTATTCCACTATAGAGTAGCAAGGTATTTCTAATTTGAGAAGAGTAAAAGCAGTTATAGCCTATGATGGGGCATCTTTTTATGGATTTCAGAGACAAAAAGAGACTAAAGAGACTATAACCTCATCTATTGAAGAGGCTCTGAAATCTATTGGTATAGAGGATAATATTAGAGGAAGTGGAAGAACAGACAAGGGAGTTCACGCCTCAAATCAGATAATTGATTTTAGAGTTCCTCCATTTTGGAGAGATTTAGATAGACTAAAAGAGGTATTAAATAGAAAATTAGACTCAATCTACTTTAAACATATATCTTATATAGATGACTCTTTTCACTCAAGATTTTTAGCTAAAAAGAGAGTCTATAGATATATATTTAAGACAACTCCTCTATCTATTTTTGAAAAAAGATATATCTCATACTATCCTAAATTTAATCTCTTATCTCTTCAAAACTCTCTAAAGCTATTTGAAGGGAGACATGACTTTAGTTACTTTTTAAAAAAAGGTTCAACAACTCATACAAATATTAGAACTATATATAGAGCATATTATAGAAGATATAGAAACTACTATATTATCTATTTTGAAGCAGATGGATTTTTGCGTTCACAAGTTAGATTAATGGTAGATTTCTCTATGCAGGTAGCAAAGGGTAAATTGAGTTTAGAAAATCAAAAAGAGCAGTTAGAGCTAAAAAATAGATACTCTTCAACTTTATCTCCTTCTAATGGGTTATATTTGGCAAGAGTGATATATTAAGGTTTTCTATGTAGTTTACGCCATCTACGACAGCTACTTTTAGTATACCCTGAGCCACCTTTTAGACATTCACACGCCTCTCCATCTTTATCTCTATCGAGTCTTTTAGTATTTTTGTGAGTTTCAAAATATCTTTGAGCTTCAGCTTGAGTATTAAAGTTTTTGCAATATACTCCTCTTCTAGCTAAAATAGATACTGATAAGAAGATTATTATTAGTGCTATTTTTTTCATTTTTACCCTTTTTTATCTTAATTTGTTGATTTTACATCCAATCTCTTCACACTCTCTAACTCTATCTTCTAAAAAGTGTAATCTCTTTTTTGTTTCATATACAGCACAATCTATATTAACAGAATTTGTTTCAGGATATGCACACTTATGGTCT
>JALWDJ010000076.1 GCA_027014605.1 Campylobacteraceae bacterium | reverse complement strand
ATAAATAAATAAATATAATATATATTCTCTACATTTTTTATACATCTTTTTGTTATATAATAATATTAATAGTTTAAAAAAAGGATAAAAGATGAAGAGAATTTTACTTACTACTCTACTAATCTTCTCTACTAGTATGGCTAATTCTATACTAATAGTTAAAAAAGGATGGCAACTTATAGGTTCAGCTACACCACTTAATAATATGTCCAAATTTAAAGCAGATAGTGTTGAGCAGGTTTGGCATTTTGATGCTAAAACACAAAAATGGCTAGGTTACTCACCTGATGCTAATATACAATCTAAAATGAGTGAGAAAGGTATATCAAAACTGACTCATTTAGAGAGTTGGCATGGATTTTGGGTAAAGAGTAAAAAAGAGTGGAGTCTAATACTGCCTAGTAGTAATATATCAAAAGCTCCTAATGATGAGAATAGTTCTAATGATATTATTTACTTAAAAAAGGGTTGGAACCTTATATCTCTACCTGTTGATAGTGTAGTCTCTGCTGATATTTTTAAAGATATGACTGTTTGGAAATATAACTCCAATAGAGAGTGGGAGGTTTTTGATAAAGATAAGGAGTCTATAGATGATTTCCCAAAAATAGCTTATATTAAAAACTCTGATGGTATATGGGTAAAAGCAAAGAGAGATACTAATATATCAGTTATGAAAGAGGCTTCTAAACTACATAATTTTAAAACGACTAAAGAGATGGAAGATTATATTAAAAGTACCATAGAGATAAATCAACGACCTATTTGTGGATTTGAACCAATATATTTAAATCGTGGAGTAGTAAATACAGCAGTACCTACAATGGCAAATGATGCTACACTAGAAGAAGGTGATAATGAAGATGTTAAAAATGCAACTAACACCAATCTTCAAGAGATAGGTGTAGATGAGGCTGATATTTTAAAACATAATGGAACTAATATATTTTATACTAAAAAAGGAGAGTATAATCAAAACAGTTGTATAAATATAACCTCATTTAAAGAACTCTCCCAAGGTAATAGTAAACCAATTAATCAAATCGTCTTTAATAGAGATAAACATATAAATTCTTTCTATCTATTAGATAATAAATTAGTTGTTTTATCTAATTTTATTAAAAAAGATGAGGTAGAGACATCTAAAGAGCAGATAGTAGTAGATATTTTTGATGTCTCAGATATTGAAGATATAAAAAAAGTATCAACTCATAAAATAGATGGAAATCTCGTAACATCAAGAGTAATAGGAGATAATCTATATCTTGTATCTAATTTCTATCCTAAATATCAAATAGAGTATCCTAAAGAGTATATAACTTTATCAGAGATTTGTAAGGAGTATTTTGAAGATACTCCACCTCCATCTTATCCTATAGATGAGTATAAACCTTATAATCCAAATAAATATGCTGAATGCTACTCTATATATAAAGAAAAAGAAACAGATAGATATTATCGCTATGATTATGAAAATCCTATTTTAAAGATTATAAATTTATTACCAAGTATATATAATCCAACAGAAGAGGAGCTTATTATACCTACAAGATTATATACCTCATCAAAAAAAGACCAAAATAGCAATATAACTACAATATCAAGAATTAATATATCTAATGGAGAATATCAACTCTCTAACTCATTTATGGGATATAGCTCTACACAATATGCCTCATCTAAAGCACTCTATTTAGTCTCAAATCAATACCCTATCTATTATGATTTTAGTAACTATAAGGAGCGTTCATCTATATATAAATTTAATCTTGATAATAATCTAAGCTATAGAGGGATTGGTTATGTATATGGAAATACTCTTAATCAATTTTCACTTAGTGAGTATGGAGATATATTAAGGATTGCAACTACAGAAGGTTTCTCTTGGATAAGTCAAAGTACAAAAAATAGTATATATACTCTAAAAGAGAATAATGGACTACTATCTATACAAGGTGTACTATCTGGACTTGGAAAAGAGGGAGAGAGAATAAGGGCTGTTAGATTTATGGGTGATAAGGGATATCTTGTAACCTTTAAACAGACAGACCCTCTCTATACTATTGATATGAGTGACCCAAAATCTCCTAAAAAAGTGGGTGAGCTAAAAGTTAATGGATACTCTGCATATCTTCACCCTGTAGATGAGAATAGACTATTAGGAATTGGGCGTGATGCCTCTTCTGATGGTAGATTAAAGGGTATTAAGATAGAGCTTTTTGATATTAGCGATTTTGCTAATCCTAGCTCTTTAGATAGTGTTGTTTTAGATAAAAGTACCTCATCAGAAATTGAACGAAACCATAAAGCATTAGCATATAGAGCAACTGATAATCTTTTTGCTTTTCCATATTATGAAAATGGAAACTATAACTACTTAGGTGTATATCAGATAAAAGATAATCAGATTATAACCTATCCAAGGGTTAAGAGTTCTATAAATAATTGGGGTGAGAGTAGAGGGCTTATATTTGATATAGATAATCAGACATATATTAGTTTCTTTGCCAATGGTGAAGTAATAACAGAAAAATTAGAGGAGATATAATATGAAATATATAATAATAGTATTAGTTTTTATAGCTTTTATAGGCTGT
>JALWDJ010000075.1 GCA_027014605.1 Campylobacteraceae bacterium | reverse complement strand
CTATCTCTAAAATGCTTACTATTGCTAAAAATAGAACTAAAGAGGCACAAGAGCATTATCAAAAAGATATTCAGTTATTTAAAGCTAAAGAGAAATCTTTAGAGCAAAATCTAACTAAAGAGTTAGAAAAAGAAAAAATTTTAACTAATGATAAAAATAGATTAACAAATAAGGTTAAATCATTAGAGGATAATTTAACAATTACACTATATAAAATAAAAGAGAGTAAAGCAGAAGTAAATAGGCTTTTTAATGATATTAAACAGAGAGATAAAAAAATAGAAAAATTAAATAATATATCTTTAAAATATAAAACTTTAGAACAAAATTTAACTGCTCAAATAGAGGAGAAAAAAGCTATTGCTAATGAAAAGGCTAAATTAGAAGAGATGGTAAAATCATTAGAGGATAACCTAACAGCTACTTCACTAAAAACTAAAGAGAAAGAGGAACAGATAGCAAAACTTCTCAATGATATTAAACAGAGAGATAAAAAACTAGAAGAGTTAGATACTCTATCTTCAAAATATAAAACTTTAGAACAAAATTTAACTGCTCAAATAGAGGAGAAAAAAGCTATTGCTAATGAAAAGGCTAAATTAGAAGAGATGGTAAAATCATTAAAAGCCAATTTAGCAGAAACTTCATCTAAAACAAAAGAGAAAGAAGAAAAAATAGCAAAACTTCTCAATGATATTAAACAGAGAGATAAAAAACTAGAAGAGTTAGATACTCTATCTTCAAAATATAAAACTTTAGAGCAAAATTTAACTGCTCAAATAGAGGAGAAAAAAGCTATTGCTAATGAAAAGGCTAAATTAGAAGAGATGGTAAAATCATTAAAGGATAATCTAACAGCTACTTCACTAAAAACTAAAGAGAAAGAGGAAAAAATAGCAAAACTTCTCAATGATATTAAACAGAGAGATAAAAAACTAGAAGAGTTAGATACTCTATCTTCAAAATATAAAACTTTAGAGCAAAATTTAACTGCTCAAATAGAGGAGAAAAAAGCTATTGCTAATGAAAAGGCTAAATTAGAAGAGATGGTAAAATCATTAAAGGATAATCTAACAGCTACTTCACTAAAAACTAAAGAGAAAGAGGAAAAAATAGCAAAACTTCTCAATGATATTAAACAGAGAGATAAAAAACTAGAAGAGTTAGATACTCTATCTTCAAAATATAAAACTTTAGAGCAAAATTTAACTGCTCAAATAGAGGAGAAAAAAGCTATTGCTAATGAAAAGGCTAAATTAGAAGAGATGGTAAAATCATTAGAGGATAACCTAACAGCTACTTCACTAAAAACTAAAGAGAAAGAGGAACAGATAGCAAAACTTCTCAATGATATTAAGCAGAGAGATAATAAAATCAATGAAATAAAAGAGCAAGAAGCTAAAGACATATTAACAAAAGCATTCTCTCTTACAGATGTCAAATTTAAAAATGGTAGTGCAACTTTAACTAAAGAAAGTAAAAAAAGATTAGATAAAACAGCCGAAGTTATAAAAGAGTATAGTAACTTTCACTATGCAATTCATGGACATACAGATAATAGAGGAAATGAAAACTATAATATTAAACTTAGTGCCAAAAGAGCAGAAGCAGTTAAAGCATATTTAGTATCTAAGGGAGTACCTGCTAATATATTAGAAACAAAAGGTATAGGTTCAGCTGAACCTATTGCAGATAACAATACAAAAGAGGGAAGAAGTAAAAACCGTAGAGTTGAATTTATTATCTTAGAAAAATAATTTTTTTAACTAAACTATCTATCTATTTATATCTATCTATTTAATAGATAGTTTAGCACACTCATTGAAAGCCAATCCCTCTCTAATCCCATCATCAATTACTATTGATTTATTAAAATTGGATATAGTATATAACTCTCTATAAATTAATATGCCTGAAGCTATTAAATCCTCTCTTCCAACCCCAATCGTCTCTTCTCTCTCTCTTTTACTCATATTTAAAAGATTATTTAGTTGAATATCTAAATCCTCTTTTGTTAATATAGTTCCATGAATTTTTGTAGCATCATAGGTTGAATAGGTTAAACCCAATTTTAGACTAGCTAATGTTGTTGGAGTCCCTGCTATTGCTATAAACTCATCTACATACCCATAAGTTTTATATACCTCATCAGAAAACTCTTTTACATTACTCATAATATCTGATATATTCTGCTCTAACTCTTCTATATTATTATATCTTTGTGTAAGTGTTACTATTCCAATAGGAAAACTTTTAGAAAAAAATCTATCTCTATAGTTAAATATTAACTCTGTAGATGCTCCACCAATATCGGCTAATAGAAACCTATCTATATTTAGATTTAATTTTTCTAATCTATATTTTGTAGCTATTAGAGCATATTTTGCCTCATCATCTCCATTAATAATATTAAAGATAACTCCTGTTTTAGACTCTATCTCATCTAATATCTCTTTACTATTTGAAGCTTGTCGTAGAGCCTCTGTTGTTACAGCCTTAATGGTTGAGTTTGAGAAATCCATTTTTTTATTAATTTCATCTAAAGCTTTTAAAATTCTATCTAATGCACCTCTACTTATCTCTCCTGTATTAGCTAGATTATCGGCAGTTCTTACTGTTTTATGAAAAGATGATATAGTATATTTTGTTTTACAATCTATCTTTAAAGCTCTTATGGAGTTTGAGCCTAAATCTATGGCTATAATATTTCTCAATGTAGCTCCTTAAACTCAAATCCACTCTCTCTTAGTATCTCTCTAATCTCCTCTTGATGCTCCTCTCCTTTTGTCTCAATGGCAACGGATACAACAGCATCACCAAATTTTAAGTCGGTTGAAGTTCTATCATATCCAATCTGAACAATATTTGCCCCAACCTTAGTAAGTAACTCTGTAAAGTGCATAAGAGAACCTGGTTTATCTATCATGATAACACTAAGTTTCATCTTTCTGCTACTCTTAACTAATCCTTTTTCAATTATAAGTGATAACATTGTAACATCAATATTTCCTCCACTAAGTACTACCCCAACTTTAGAACCCTTTTTAAGATTTAACCTATTTTGCATTAGAGAAGCAACACCAACAGCACCCGCACCCTCTACTAGAAGTTTCTGTTTTTCAAGTAAAAATAGTATAGCTTCTGCTATCTCATCTTCAGATACTAACTCTAACTCATCAACTGTATTTAATATATACTCTAGGGTAATAGGAGAGGCATCTCTTACAGCAATACCATCTGCAATAGTTCTTACACTTTTAGTGCTCTTTGCCTCTTTTGTATCATAAGAGTTTTTCATAGCACTTGCACCGAGTGAAGCTACACCAATTAATTTTATATCAGGATCTATAGATTTAAGAGCCACTCCCATACCAGAGATTAATCCTCCACCACCAACAGGAACAACTATTGCATCTAAATCATTTTTATCTTCTAATATCTCTAATGCTATAGTCCCTTGTCCTGCAATAACCTCATCATCTATAAATGGATGAACAAACTCAATATTCTTCTCTCTAGCATATTTTATGGCATAAGAGTAAGCTTCATCATAATTAGTACCATGAAGTATAACCTCTGCACCAAACTCTTTTACACCTTGAATTTTTGTTAAAGGTGTAGAGTCAGGCATAACAATAGAGGCATTAATATTGAAATATTTTGCACTAAAAGCTACTCCTTGAGCATGATTACCAGCACTTGCAGCTACAACTCCTCCTCTCTTACCATCTTCTACTAGAGAAGCAATTTTATTAAAAGCACCTCTTAATTTAAATGCTCCTGTTAATTGTAAATTCTCTTTTTTTAGATATATCTCATATCCACATATCTGACTTAACTTTGGTGCATAAGAAAAAGGTGTACGATGTGCTACACCTTTTAATCTATTTTTTGCTTTTTCTATCGCTTTTAAATCCAACATTAATTATTCCTAGATATTATTATGGCTGAAATTATATCAAAAAGGACAAAATTTATGGAATGCCCAATACCACAAATTAATTCAAATAGAGAAGAGATAAAAAAATATTTCCAAGAGTGTAAAAGTATTGCAGTAGTTGGTTGCTCCCCAAAGCCAGAGAAAGATAGTAATAAGGTAGCTAAATATCTACTTGAGGTAGGATATGATATGATACCAATATATCCAAAAGAAGATAAAATTTTAGGACAAAAGGTATATCGTTCACTATTAGATATTGATAGAGATGTAGATATGGTAGTTGTATTTAGAAAACCTGCTGTAGTTGATAGTGTGGCTGATGCTTGTATCAAAAGAGGAGATGTTAAAGTCTTATGGACACAACTTGGTATTGTAAATAATGAAGCTACAAAAAAAGCAAAAGAAGCTGGTATTAATGTAGTTCAAAGCCACTGTGCAATGGTAGAGCATAGAGAGATATTTAAATAATATTTGTACGAACTACATCTATCTCATTATTTAGAAGTAGTTCATAATTAAGTAATTGACTAAGTAGCTTTTAGCTATAATCTCATCAATCAAAAAATATGGACATAAGATGAGTAAAAAAGAGAAAAATGTATATAATCCAAAAGAGATAGAGGATAGTTACTATAAGATTTGGGAAGATAGAGGCTATTTTGAGATAGATGGAAATTTAGATATTCAAAAAGATGGTAAAACATTTACCATTATGATGCCTCCACCCAATGTAACAGGACATCTACATATTGGTCACGCTTTAACATTTACACTTCAAGATATAATTGTTCGATATAAGAGAATGGACGGTTTTAAGACTCTTTGGCAACCAGGTGTTGACCATGCAGGAATTGCTACTCAAAATGTGGTTGAGAAACAGCTTTTAGCAGAGGGGACAACTAAAGAGGAGATTGGAAGAGAAGAGTTTTTAAAGAGAGCATGGCAACAGAAAAAGAACTCTCAAAATGCAATTACAAATCAGCTTAGAAAACTTGGAGTCTCTCCAGCTTGGTCAAGAGAGAGATTTACTATGGATAAGGGGCTAGAGAACGCCGTAAAAAAAGCCTTTAAACAGATGTATGATAATGGATATATAGTTAGAGGTAACTATATGATAAATTGGTGTACTCATGATGGAGCTTTAAGTGATATTGAAGTTGAGTATGAGGAGCATTTAGGAAAACTCTACCATATAAAATATCCTCTAAGTGATGGGAGTGGAGAGGTTACTGTAGCCACTACTAGACCAGAGACATATTTTGGAGACACTGCTGTTATGGTAAATCCAGATGATAAGAGATATACTCATCTTATTGGAAAGAGTGTAAAATTACCAATTATCAATAGAGAGATAGAGATTATTGCAGATAGCCATGTTGATATGGATTTTGGAACAGGAGTTGTAAAGGTTACTCCAGCTCACGACCCAAATGATTACGAAGTGGGAAAGAGACACAATTTAGAGTTTATTACTATTTTTGATGATAAGGGTATATTAAATGAGTATTGTGGAGAGTTTAAGGGCTTAGAGCGACTTGAAGCTAGAGATACTATTGTAGATAGACTTAAAAAAGATGGATTTATAGAGAAAATTGAAGAGCATAATCATCAAGTTGGACACTGCTATAGATGTAAAAATGTAGTAGAGCCATATATCTCTAAACAGTGGTTTGTAAAAAAAGAGTTTGCAAAATCTTCAATAGATAAGGTAAACAGTGGAGAGGCCAAATTTTTTCCATCTCACTGGATAAATAGTTATAATGCTTGGATGAGTGAACTTAGAGATTGGTGTATATCTCGTCAATTATGGTGGGGACATCAGATACCTGTATTCTATTGCCGTGAGTGTGGAAATGAGTGGGTAGAAGATGAATATAAACCAAAACTATGTCCAAAATGTAATAGCAGAAATATCTATCAAGACCCTGATGTACTTGATACTTGGTTTAGCTCTGGATTATGGCCATTCTCAACTCTTGGTTGGGGAAATGGAGATGCCTTTAAGGGTGAACTATGGAATGAGAGTGATTTAGAAGAGTTCTATCCAAACACGCTATTAATTACAGGATTTGATATTCTATTCTTTTGGGTAGCTAGAATGCTTATGATGGGGGATAATATTACAGGTAAACTTCCATTTAGAGATATATATCTTCATGCTTTAGTAAAAGATGAGAAGGGTGAGAAGATGAGTAAATCCAAAGGCAATGTGATAGACCCATTAGATACTATCGATAAGTTCTCAACAGATGCACTTAGATTTACACTAGCAGTCTTAGCAGTTCAAGGAAGAGATATTAAACTTAGTATTGATAGATTAGAACAAAGCAGAAACTTTACAAATAAACTCTTTAATGCTACAAAATTCCTAAAACTAAATCAAGACTATTTTGAAGATTTAAATCCAAAAAATATTAAGACTCCACTTGGTAAGTATATGTTAGCAAGATTAAATATTGCAATTAAAGAGACAAGAGAGTATATAGAGCAGTATAGATTTAATGATGGAGCTACAACTCTATATCGCTACCTATGGGGTGAGTTTTGTGATTGGGGTATTGAACTTAGTAAGGCATCAAAGGAGAGTATTGGTGAGCTTGGAAGCATATTTAAAGAGTCAATGAAGCTACTCCACCCATTTATGCCATTTATTACAGAAAATCTATATATGAGACTCTCAAACTCATCTTTAGAGGACAAAAAATCTATTATGGTAATGCCATATCCTACCGAAAGCGAGATAAATGATGAGGTTATAGAGCAGTTTGAGCTTATTATGGAGGCTATAGTATCTATTAGAAGATGTAAAACTCTCATAGACAAAGCTAACCAAAAGATAGAAAAAGCATCTATTAAACTCTATAAAGATATAGATAGAGATATGATAAAACCATTTGTAGAGAAGTTAGCAAAAGTAGAAAATCTATCTTTTATAGATAGTAAGTTAGAAAGTAGTGTAACTGATGTAAGTGATAATTTGGAGAGTTTCATCTCAACCAAAGATATTGATATGTCAGCAACTATTGCTAAACTCACTAGACAAAAAGAGAAACTTGAAAAAGAGGTAGCTAAACTCAATGGAATGTTAAATAATAAGAGATTTATTGAAAATGCACCTAAGAGTGTGGTTGAAAATAACCAGAAAACACTTAAAGAAGCTACTGATAAGTTAACTAAAGTAAAAGAGAAGTTAAAACTAAATAGCTTTAATTACTAAAATAGTTACATCATCACTCTGTTTATCTATAAACTCATGAAAGGCTTCTAATATAAGCTCTATCTGTTTTTTTGCACTAAAAGGTTGTAGATAGTTATATAATTTAACTATTCTATTACTATACATCTCTCCATAACTATTCTCACACTCTATAATCCCATCAGTATATAATAAAAGAGCATCACCACTATTAAAAGATGACCATACAACACCATATGAAGAATTAGGCATTACTCCAATAGGTAACCCTTTTGTCTCCTCTGTATGGATTAATTTTGGCTCTCCTAATGGGTCATAATGTCCAGCATTAACTGACTCTATAGTTGATGTTTTATGGTGAAATCTTAAAAATAGAGCTGTAATAAACATAGTTCCATCTTGATTATCATTAGAAAATACTGTATTAATTCTCTCTACCTCAGCACCAAAATTATCACTCCCTTTCATTAATTCAATCCTAGCAAGAGAACGAAATTGCATAGATATTAATGCAGAGGCAAATCCATGTCCTGAGACATCAGCAATAATAAAAACTGTATATTCTCTGGAGTCTGTTTGGAAAACATCTAAATAGTCCCCTCCAACTTCATAAGCAGATACACAACTCCCATATATATCTAATTGATTACTCTCTGGATAACTCTTAGGAATTAATCTCTGCTGTATCTCTCTTGCTAAAAGTAACTCCTGTTCAATATGTGCAAACTCTTTTAATTTCTGTTCTTTTTTAGTAATCTCCTCTTCTAATCTCTCATTGAAGTATTTTAATAAATCATTAAAGTTTTTTAATCTTAATAGATTAATAACCTTAAATCTTAACTCAATAACATCAATAGGTTTAGATAAAAACTCTTCAGCACCTATCTCTAAAGCTTTATATCTCTCCTCTATCTCAGCAGTTACTACAATCACAGGTATATATTTTAGAGGTTTATCTCTTTTTAATAGAGTTAAAAAATCTAATCCTCCAAGTTCTGGTATAGATAAATCAAGTATTATTAAGTCAATTCTTATCTCTTTAATATACTCTAAAGCTTTATACCCATCTAAAGCAGATATGATATTTATATTCTCTAACTCTTCTAAAGATAACTCTAAAAAAGTAAGATTAATAGGTTCACTATTCACGATTAATATATTATTAAACTTATTCATCTACATCTTTTTATTTATATTTTAACATAATTTTAAAATTATTAAAAATTTTATTAAAGAAAATATTAAATTGCTTTAATTGCTAAAATAGTTACATCATCACTCTGTTCATGTATAAATTCATGAAATGCCTCTAATATAACCTCTATTTGAGCCTTTGCACTAAATGGTTGTAGACACTCATAGAGCTCAACTATTCTATTACCATACATCTCTCCATAACTATTCTCACACTCTATAATTCCATCAGTATATAATAAAAGAGCGTCACCACTATTAAAAGATGACCATACAACACCATATGAAGAATTAGGCATTACTCCAATAGGTAACCCTTTTGTCTCCTCTGTATGGATTAATTTTGGCTCCCCTAATGGGTCATAATGTCCAGCATTAACTGACTCTATAGTTGATGTTTTATGGTGAAATCTTAAAAATAGAGCCGTAATAAACATAGTTCCATCTTGATTATCATTAGAAAATACTGTATTAATTCTCTCCACCTCAGCACCAAAATTATCACTCCCTTTCATTAATTCAATCCTAGCAAGAGAACGAAATTGCATAGATATTAATGCAGAGGCAAATCCATGTCCTGAGACATCAGCAATAATAAAAACTGTATATTCTCTGGAGTCTGTTTGGAAAACATCTAAATAGTCCCCCCCAACTTCATAAGCAGATACACAACTCCCATATATATCTAATTGATTACTCTCTGGATAACTCTTGGGAATTAATCTCTGCTGTATCTCTCTTGCTAAAAGTAACTCCTGTTCAATATGTGCAAACTCTTTTAATTTCTGTTCTTTTTTAGTAATCTCCTCTTCTAATCTCTCATTAAAATATTTCTGCAAATCATTAAATTTTTTTAATTTTAATAGATTAGTAACTTTAAATCTTAACTCAATAACATCAATAGGTTTAGATAAAAAATCTTCAGCACCCATCTCTAAAGCCCTATATCTATCTTCTGTTTTAGCAGTTACTACAATCACAGGTATATACTTTAGAGGTTTATCCTTTTTTAGTATGGATAAAACCTCCAACCCTCCAAGTTCTGGCATAGATAAATCAAGTATTATTAAATCAATTGTTCTATTTTTAACATACTCTAGGGCTTGATAACCATCTAAAGCAGATATAATAGTTATATCCTCTAACTCATCTAAAGAGAGTTCTAAAATAGTAAGATTAATAGGTTCATCATCAACGATTAAAATATTATTAAGTTTATCCATATCTACTTTTTTTTATATTTTAACATAATTTTTCAATTATTAAAAACATAATCATATGTTTTTTGTTTAAAACAACATTAATAAAATAAATTATTAATAAAATAAAGGTTAGTTTTAATATTTTATATATATCATATTATATTAAAAAAATAAAGGAAATATATGAACACTTCAATAGCTACTATAGGTAGTGTAAAAAAGATTAGAATAGATGTTGAGAAATTTGATGTTGGAAATATGAAAGATATAAAACGCTCAATAGAGAGAGAGATTAATAATAGAGCTAATAATATAGTTTTAGATTTCTCTCATGTCAAATTTATTGATAGTTCAGGACTCAGTGTAATTATTGCAACTTTTAAAAAATTAAAAAGTATAAGAGGAAAACTTAGATTATGTGGACTACAATCTCAACCTCTTAGCCTCTTAAAGATTACCCAACTTCATAAAATATTATCAATTGTTGATAACTGTAGTAAAATAAGATAGTAAAAGGAGTCATTTTCATGAAAAAAGATATAATGGTTATCCATAGTAATATTGATGAGATAGATAGAGTCTATAGATGGTTAGATGATATATTAAAAGATTTAGTTGATAAGGAGACATCTCAAAAAATAATATTAGTATGTCAAGAGATAACCACTAATGCTATTATTCATGGAAATAGACTCCTTGATAAAAAACTTGTAATAGTAACATTTACTGTAAATATTACCTCAAAAGAGATTAGGATAAAAATTAAAGATGAGGGAGATGGTATAAAAAAATTACCATCAAAAGAGGAGGCAATGGAATTGGACTATCTGGCTGAACATGGTAGAGGATTAAAATTAGCTGTTTTAATGAGTGATAATATAGAGGTAGAGGGTAACTGCATAGAGGCGACATTTAAAATATAGTTAGATTAATTAAAATTTGATAGAATTAGCCTTAAAAAGGCTCAATATGCAACAGATAAAATCTGGTTTTATAGCAGTTGTTGGAAGACCAAACTCTGGAAAGAGTACACTACTTAATTATCTAGTAGGAGAGAAACTTGCAATGGTTTCTAAAAAAGCACAAGCTACTAGAAAAAGAATGAATATTATAGTAATGCACAAAGGAAATCAACTTATTTTTATAGATACCCCTGGTATTCATAAAAAAGAGAGACTTATAAATGAATTTATGCTTGAAGAAGCTCTAAAAGCTATGGGAGATAGTGATTTAATTCTATTTTTAACCCCTGTTACTGATACTCTTAAAGAGTATGAGAAATTCTTAAACTTAAAAGAGTCAAAAAGAGCTAAACATATTATAGTATTGACTAAAATTGACCATGTCTCTCAGAGTAAAATCCTTGAAAAACTAAGTGAATATCAAAAATACCAAAATAAATTTGAGGCTATTATTCCATTTTCTGTTAATAAAAAAGTAGGTAAAGATGCTCTTTTAGATGAAATTGTAAAACATCTTCCTCCATCACCCCCATTTTATGATACAGATATAATAACAACAGATAATATTAGAGATATATATAAAGAGTTAATTAGAGAGTCTATTTTTGAGAATTTAAGTGATGAGATACCTTATGAGTCTGATGTTACTATTGAAAAAATTGATGAAAGTGATAAAATAGATAAAGTTTATGCTACTATTATTGTAGAAAAAGCTACTCAAAAAGGAATTATAGTTGGTAGTAGAGGTCTAAGTATAAAAAGAGTTGGAAAATTCGCAAGAAAACAGCTTGAGTTATTCTCTGGTAAAAAAATATATTTAGATTTACATGTATCAGTTAAAAAGGGTTGGAGCAAATCAAGAGCTGGTTTAGAAGAGCAAGGATATATTTTTTAGTCAATTTTAATCTCTTTTATGTATATTTTCACTAAAGGATTTATATTGAAAGAGAGTAATATGACTACCCCAAATATTAAAGAGAAATTTTTTAGCTCAAAAAGAGTCTTTTTAATACTATTTTTTATATTTATACTCTTAGTTATTATTAGATTTCTTGCTATAAATGGACTTGATACCAACTCAAAAGATAGATACCTATATCAGTTTAGTGGTGATATTTATGCAGATTTCTATATTGAAAATAATAAGACTATATTTAAAAGTGAAAATGGAGATAGACTTCTACATCCATATAGCTTTGTAGAGCTTAGTTTAGACTCAAAAAAGGTTGTATATCAACTTCTACCAGATAAAAGTGGACATACAATATCTATGTTTATGCCCCCTAAGTGGTTTGAAATTATTGGTGGAAATTATAAAAGTAGAGATGGAGACTCTATTGTTAGGCTTTCTAAAGATGATGAACCATCTCTACTTATATTTGCATCTAATAAAAAAAGAAGTCTATTAAGAGCTAAAAAATTAAAAGTCATATCTTTAAAGAGTGGATACTACTACCACTCAGCAGATAATAAAAATATACCAATACCACTTTATAATGGCTCTTTAGGGAATATTAGAAATAGTAGAATTTGGAAGATACTATCTGATAATGGAATTATCTTAAATAGTGGATATATTACCGATAATAAAAATAATATTATTAAAATATATCTTGGCTCAAAAAATAAGAGTGTCTTAGTTAGTAAAAAACCTAAAAGATATAATCTAGTAAAAGGTAAAACCATAAACATCTCAATAGTTGATAAAAATACCCCATCTTCTAGTTTTAGATTAGTATATGCAGATAAATCTCTATATATTACTAGATTATCTTATGATTTTGTAAGAATTGCACACCTACTTATTAAATATGGTGTAACAGGAGCAAAAGAGACTATATTAAAAGAGGTTAGTAGAGATAATTTTTTACAAAAAGAGCTTTTAGAATTAGTAAAAGATAGCTCATCTCTAAAAAAAGAGGGATATTATAAAGATTATCTAAAGGCTAGAGCAAAACTATCAAATAGACAGAAGAGTAGATTAGACCTTGAACTTTTAAAAAATGTAAGTGATGGTGATTACTATCGTGCAAAAATCTCTATTCTTTTAGGGGCTAGTGTAAATATTATAAATCAAAATAGAAAAAATCTACTCTCAATAGTTCTATCAAATCAAAAAAATTATCTATCAATTCCAAAAGAGATAAAATTTATAGATAATAAATTAACTATTAGAGGAAATAATAAAGTATTTAAAAATAGTGCCTATACAAAAGGTTACTATTTTCCTAGCAGAGTTCCAATATTAGATAAACCTAAAATTCCTAAAAAAGAGTATTTAAATGTAGATGAGTTAAATGAGTTTGTTGATGTTACTCATTTAAATGGATTATATGTAAATGATAAAAATGCTAAAGTCTATTATAGTAGAACTCCTGCTAACTTTCTACAAGAGGCCAAAACTAACTATAAAAAATCTCCACCTCTATTCCTATATGACTCAACCAAAGATGGAAAGTTTGTAGCACCAATAGGAAATTTAAAAGGAAAGTTTTACTATAAAATACTAACTAATAGACCAAAAATTGAGGTTGCTTTTAATGGAGAGATAAAACAGAATGGCAGATTAATTAGTAAAAACTATAATAAGATTATACCATTCTACTCAACATATACTATAAATACAAGAGGTGGCAGTGCTATCTTAGAAGTAACAATGGATAGTGATTTCCTACCTTGTGGAGTAGTATTTAAATCATCTAAAAAACTTAAAAACTTTAGATATAGTTATAATAAAAAGTATTATAAAAAATTTGAAGTAATACAGAGAGGTGATGGTTACTACTATAAAATACAAAAAGACTCATCAAAACCTTTTAAACTATACTATCTAAGTGTAAAGGCTGATAGTAGTGGAGTTGTTACATATTTAGGAAATAGTAAAAGATATACTATTACTAGAAGAGCTAAAATGGTTGGATACTCTCCATCTCTTACATGTTTAGCTAAAGATTATAAAATAGATAAACTATCTCTATATGATAAAGATAATATGATGGAATTAATCCCTAAATCATATCAAGAGTATGGAATGGTTCCTAAAAAGAGAATAAAACTCATTACAGGAGAGGAGAAAAAAAAAGAGATAGTAGAAGATATATTATCTAAAAAACTACTTCCTATATATGGAGATGGCATCCATTTTGGTTTAACATCAAAAGGTATTAAACCTAAAGATTTAACATTAAATAGTAAATTCTCAAAAGAGGTAGCTAATATTTTCGAATCTGTTATAGAGCCTCTAAAATCTGCTAAAAATAGAGCAAAAAGAGAAAAATATAATAGCATATTGGAAGGAGCTGTAGTTGTCTTAGCAGACAAAGGAAAAGATAATTTAGAGGTTGTATCTATGTTCTCATATCCATACCCTAAAAAGTTAGATATATCTAAAAAAAAGGCATATAAAAAAGAGATATTTAGATATATGCTTTTAGATGAGTTTAACAATCCAAAGAGTAGTCTTAGAAATAGAGCATTAGATATGAGAATACGCCCTGGTTCTACATTTAAGATGGTAACATCAATCGCAGGATTTAAAGCAAACCTCATCTCAAAATTGGATACTAAATATAGAAATTATATAGAGGGAAAACCTGATATAGCTGGTTCTATCTTTAGAGGAAACTCTATAGTATCTATTACACTTAAAAACTTCTCATTTTCAAATGGATTTACAGAGAGAACAGATAATGCAACATTTAGAAACTCATTTAAAAAATCATATAATGTATATTTTGGATATTTAGCACTTCTCCTTAACCATAAATTAGATAAAGGATTTAGAAAAGTTCTACTTCCAATTGATAATAGTTTAAAAGATAGAGAGAGAAATTTCTATCTTTTAAGTGTAGCTGATAGTTTAGGATTTAATAAACCAATAGAGTTATCTAAAGAGAAAAAAATATATGCACCTCCTTCCGTTTTTCCACAACAGTTTATATTATCTAAAGAGGTAGCAGATAGTGGAATTGGTCAATTTGAAGTAGCTGCAACTCCCATACAGATGGCAATAGTGGCAAATACTATTAGAACTAGAAATATTGAGATACCAAAGATTATAAAAGATGAAAAGAGTAAAACTATATATAAAGATTTTATACGCCCATCTACCCAAAAAGCTATTAAAGAGGCTATGAGAGATGTTGTAATAGATAGAGATGGTACTGCTAAATGTGCATTTTATTATAATAGTTTTATTAATCAAGCAAGAGAGTATAATAAAAAGGTTGAGCCAAATAGAGCTATAGGAATACCATGTTTAGGATATAGAGCTAAATTTAAAAAGGTAAATCCTAAAGATTTTATATTCTCTGATGTGGCAGTATATGGAAAAACAGGGACAGCAGAAAAAGGAAAAGGTGGACTCTATGATGGTTGGTTTGTCTCCTTTACAAAAAGTAAAAAGAGAGGTGATATTGTAGTGGCTACTGTTGTAAGAAACTCAGGAACAGGTGGGACATATAGTGCTACCATTACAAAAAAAGTTATAGAGGCTTGGTATAAATTACAAAATAAAAAAGGGGAAAAATAGTGGCAAAAAATATTTTTGAATTTCCAGAAAATATTCTTTTTATAGATACACTAGATGTTAATGGGTGTATATTAGACGATAGAAAAAGAGATATAGATTACATTGCAAAAAATATATGGGAGGGAAGTAGAAATATATTTAGCTTCCTTTTTGGTGGTGATGAGTGTTATGGTATTAAAGATATTTTAGATGATTGGTTAAAAGAAGGAATTGTATCTGTAATATTTTATATTCCAAGAGAATCAGCTAAAGAGATAAGAGATAATCTAATTAAAAAGATGAGAACACATACACTCTCTGAAAAAATAGAACATTTTATAGAGTCACAAATTAGAGAAAATATTCCAAATTTTGATATATATAATCTAAATACAACAGATAATCTATCAAATATTTTTGATATATCTAAATTAAAAAGAGAATTAGATAGAGACTCAAAATCAGATGTTCCTAAAATATATCTTATAGGTTTAAAATTTTCTCTATCTTCTTCAACTATTGGTTGTTATATTAATAATATACCCATATATGAACAGGGGGGTGCAATCTATGGCGACTCTAATATATTAACACATAAATTAAAAAAGGGATTTTTAGTTGTTAAATATGATGAAGGAATTGATATAGAGTTTTATGGTACAGATAAGTTCTCATCTAATGATTATGATGTAGGTTCAGATTTAGCAGAGTTGGATTTTACTGATGAGAGTATAAGTTTTGAATTAGAAGGGGTTAATAAACCTATTATTATAGAATCAAGAGTAGGTGAAAAATTAATTTTCTCTAAAGACCAAAATATTGCATATGCACCTAAAAAGATAATAGACCCAAAAGATATTGTAACTAGAGATACTAAAATATATATGAATGCATTTTTTATCCCAAAAGAGAAAGGCTTAAAATTTATAAAACTCCTACTCATCTACAAAAATGGTAAAAAGGTATTAGCTGGAGGAGAGTATCATCATGGACTTTTAGATTGTGATATTATTGGAGATTTATCCATAGATTTAGAACAAGAGGAGATAACTTTTGTAAATCATAGTAACTCAAACCTTAAATTTATAAATTTTGATAATGCTTTTTGGAAGTTAGATGAGAGTAGTATATTTAAAGAACCTACTGATTATATTGAGGAGGTTAAATCTGAAGATGGAATATATACTACTGTACTTATAGATGATGTTGATTTAAATACAAGTTTTGAGGATGAGATTGAAGCTGATAGTAGCACAACTCAAATCATCAAACAAGAAGAGAGCTTTACCTTTAAAGTTAGAGAGATTGAATTTAATGATTCAAATATATCATTTGATAAGACGGGCATATTTATAAGCTATTCGATGTTTGAGATAGCCAAATTTCAAAAAGAGTTTAGTTTAAATAGAACAGCCTTTAAAATGTCAAAATTAGGAACTATTGTTGACTGTTTTGTTGAGAGACCGAAGGGAAGAAACTTTAAATGGGGAAGTAAGGTATATATTCACCATAGTGACATCTTAGGTAGAGCAATATCTAGTAAACCTATAATCTTTAAAAATAGTAGTGAAGGACTTTTAATAGAAAATAGATTAAATACTAAATATTATATGTTACAGATTTCATCTTTTTCTCAAAAATATATATTAGATGGAACTAGTAGTAACTCTATAGTTATTCCTAATAATGAGCTAAAAGATTTAAAAGTAGATATTATAAATAAAGGATACAAAAATAGACCATTAGTACAATTTAGTTTAAAAGCTTAAGAATTTAATCTAATGAATATATGACACTATAACTAATAGGTGTCCAGTAACTCATAGTAATATCGGCATCTCTTAATATATTACCTGTCCATGTATTGCATGTGTTAAAGATATTATATTTATCTCTAGCACTATAAAAAGCATCAATGCCCCAATAACCTTTAGATACAAAAGTTATCTTATCTCCAAAACTTTTTAATATCCTCTCTTCAATAAATCTATACTGCTCTTTGGTAACTTTTATCTTTTTAATATGAGTAAAATTATCTACATGATTAAAATATATTAAATGTATAAGTGCAGGAGTATTAATAAATAGAGCATAAAATGCAGTAGATAATCTTAAATCACTCCAATCTGGAGTATTTAAATAGGTATCTCTATCACCCCAACCAAACTCTAAATATCTGTAATCTTTATCTTTTAATAGTTTTGGAAATAGATTTTGCCAATTAATTTTACTATTATTTATATCTAATATAATATCACTATGCATACTATCATAATATATATATATAGTTATATTCTTTAAATTAGATGGTATTTTGCTCTTTTTAGGAAAAAAAATCAATAGAAAAACAATAAATATATAACTAAATATTAATAATATTAAATATTTTAAAAATCTCATAACTTCTCTTTCTATATTTAGATATAATTGTATCTATAATTTTATTATTTAAAATAAAAAAGGAGAATTTTTATGAATATAAAAGTTGTATGTCCACACTGTGCAAAGGTAAATAAAGTACCAAAAAAAGAGAGTTATGTAAAAGCTAACTGTGGTAGCTGTAAAAACTCTATGCTAATATATAATCCTATAGAGGTTGATAAAAGTGATTTACTTCATGTTTTAGTAAATAGTGATATCCCTGTAGTTGTAGATTTTTGGGCACCTTGGTGTGCTCCTTGCAGACAGATGTCCCCATATTATGCAGAAGCAGCATTAAAATTACCACTTAAAGCAATATTTTTAAAGGTAAATACAGAAGAACATCCAGATTTAGGGGCAGTTTATCTTATTAGAGGTATTCCTACTATGGTAATTTTTAAAGGTACTAAAGAGGTAGATAGAGTATCTGGTGCTATGACTACTCAAAGAATAGTAAATTGGGTGAGTCAATATATATAATTATGATATAATATAAAAATTCAAAATATATTATATATAGTTTAGGAGTATTAGATGCCTAAGGCAAAAATATTATTACTTGAAGATGATGCAAATCTAAATGATACGATAACTGATTTTTTAGAAGATGAAGACTATTTTGTAGATAATGTCTATGATGGTTATGAGGCACAAGATAGACTATATGAGAGTAAATATGACCTACTGCTTTTAGATGTCAATACTCCTGGAATTGATGGTTTTACAGTATTAAAAGAGGCAAGAGAAAATGGTGTAGTTGCTCCATCTATATTTATCACTTCACTTAATGGTGTTGATGATTTAGAGAGGGGATTTCAGAGTGGTTGTGATGATTATATTAGAAAGCCTTTTGCTCTAAAAGAATTACTTATTAGAATAGAGACTCTTTTAAGAAGAGGATTCTTTCATGAAGCAACAGACCTTATTGATTTAGGTAATAATATAGAATATAATACTAAATCTAATGAATTAATAGTAGATGGAAAACCTGAAACTCTAGGAAATAAAGAGTCTTTACTATTCAAACTCTTTATGAGACATCAAAATGAAGTTATATCTCATGATAGAATATATAAAGAGCTATGGGATTTTGATGAAGACCCAAGTGATACAGCTCTTAGAACATATATTAAAAATATTCGTAAACTAATAGGAAAAGAGAGAATTGTTAGTATTAAAAAACAGGGATATAAATTTATATCACTTAAATAGATAGGAGTAAATCTTGTGCGAGTAAAAAATAGAGATATAAGTCTGCTTCGTTATAATGAGAAACAGTCTCTTAGAAGATTTTTATATCTCTATATTTTTTTAGTACTAGCTATTATAACCCTACTTAGTATATTTTACTATCAGAGTCAAGAAAAGCTAATGTTTTCAAATCAGAGAACTATTTTATCTGGATATGCTACTGAACAGGTTAAAAACTTAAAAATACTTCATCACTATTTTCCTACAAGATATAAATACCCTAGAGATAAAAGATTTAAGAGTGCTATATATGATATAGAGAGAGTTCTAATCTTTTCTACTTTAGAAAATAATAATATTAATCTTGATAAATCAATATATAGAGCAGGAAGTAAAATACATTTTGTTAAATATCTTGATGATTACTACTTAGGAGCAATGTATTTAGTTATAGAGATAGATGAAGATAGAACTTGGTATAGAGAGACTATAATGCATATTATTGCACTTGGTACAGCTATTCTAACAATTTTAGCTATATTTGGACTCTTTTTTGTAAGACTATTTCTCAAACCTATGAAAAATTCTGTAGAACTTCTTGATAATTTTATAAAAGATACAACTCACGAACTAAATACACCAATATCGGCAATCTTAGCAAATATTGAAATGATGGATAAATCTGTTATGAATCAAAAAAATGCTAAAAAATTATCGCGAATAAATATCGCAGCAAAAACTGTATCTCATCTATATCAAGATTTAACCTATCTAGTATTAGGACATCAGAGAAGCTCAAATAATGAAGATATAGATTTAAAAAAACTAATTAATGCTAGAGTTCAATATTTCTACATTATTGCAAATGCAAAAAAGATAAGATTTGAAACAGATTTAGAAGAGGCTAATCTATTTATAGACCCAATAAAGATTGCAAGGGTAATAGATAATCTTATATCAAATGCCATTAAATATAATAAAAGAGGTGGTAAAATTAAAATAGTATTAAGAGATAGTTATTTTTTAGTATCAGATACAGGTATTGGGATAAATTCTAAAAAGATAAACTCTATATTTGATAGATATAGTAGATTTAACCATAGTGTTGGTGGTTTTGGAATTGGGCTTAATATTGTAAAAAGTATTATAGATGAGTATCATTTACAAGTTGTAGTTCACTCAGAAGAGGGAAAAGGAACAACTTTTAAGATTATTTTTGCTTAAGATATTTTAGCCAATTTACGATATTCACTACAACTATTTAAGAGATTATTATGGGTATTACTACAAATTATTTTTCCATTTTTAAAAACTAAAATCCTATCAGCATCTTCTATAGTACTTAATCTATGAGCTACTGTTACAGTTATTATATCATCTCTTAAACTATTTAATGCCTTTTGAATAAGAAGTTCACTCTTATTATCCAATGCAGATGTAGCCTCATCAAGGATTAATAGAGATGGATTTTTATATAATGCTCTAGCTAATGCAATTCTCTGTCTCTGTCCACCAGATAGATTATTCCCACTCTCACTAAGCATAGTATCAATCCCTTCATTATATTTTTCTATAAACTCTAAAGCATAAGCTTTTTTTAGTGACTCTATTACTCTTTCTCTGTTTACCTCTTGCCCATATGCTATATTATTAGCTACTGTATCATTAAATATATATACTCTTTGAGTAACAAATGCTATCTCTTTGTGGAGTGAACTAAGGGTAAACTCTTTTATATCAATCCCATTTATAAATATAGTCCCACTATCTGCATTATAAAAACGGACTAATAGATTAACAAAAGAGGTCTTTCCTGCTCCACTATCCCCAACTAAAGCTATACTATCACCCCTTTTTATATCAACAGATACTCCATCTATTACTCTTACGTTTTCATAGTTTAAATATACATCTTTAAATATAACTCTATCTATTTTTTTATCTAATACTCTATTCCCAGATACTACCTTAGGCTTCATATTTAATAGTTGATGCATTCTATGATTTGCAATAACAGCATCTTGAGCCTTATTATATAGTTTAGATACTCTTTTAATAGGATTATATAGCATAAAGAGAGCCGCAGAAAATGCAAAAAATGAACCTACACTCATTCTATCTTCAATTACCTCTGTTCCACCAATATAGATTACTACTCCAATAGCAATTGAACCTAATATCTCCATAATAGGAGTAGTAAGTGCATTTACCTTAATCTGCTTTATTAGATACTTAAATACACTATAGTTCTCTTGTGAAAACTTTTTACTCTCTATAGTTTGAGTAGAGTTTGATTTAATAACTTCAATATTAGCAAATATCTCACCGAGCCTAGATGTCATGGTTGAAGTACTCTCTTGTGATAGTTTAGAGTATTTTTTCATCTTTGAAGCAAGTCTACTAAGAGGAAAAATTGCTAAAGGCATAATAATTAAAAAATATAGAGCCAATTTAGGACTCTCATATATCACATAGATAGTAAGTGCCACTATAGTTAAACTCTCTCTAATAAAGTTTGGAATTATCGTTGTTACAACATTTTGAATACGAGTTATATCATTTGTTATCCTAGATAAAATTTCCCCAGAGTGCATATTATTAAAAAAAGATATATCTTGATAGGTTAAATGAGTTACTAGAGTATCTCTTAATTTCCTAACTACATCAAGTCCAATATATGACATATAATAAGTTTGAATATACTGTCCTATACCTTTAATTGAGAAAATAGCTATCAATAAAAAAGGTATAATGGATAACATTGTCTCATCTTTTGCTACAAATACATTATCTAGTGTAGGTTTTATAATCTGTGCAGTTCCTGCTGTTCCAATGGCAACAGCTAACATTCCAATTATGGCAAATATAAACTCTCTTTTATAATCTATTAAATAGGGAATATATTGTTTAAATAACTTTTTCAACTCTTATCACACTTAACCTGAATAATTTTAGGCTCTTTTGTATCTAATCTAGCACCTGTTAATTCTCTACCCCAAATACACCCCGTATCAAGTGCTAAAACATCTCCATTATAGAAATATCCAAGAGTTGACCAGTGACCAAATATCACTCTCAGTCCTATAGAACGCCTAGTTGGACAGTCAAACCAAGGTTTTAATCCCTTATTTATTTTAGAATTGCTAGGTTTTCCTTTTTGATAAAAATCTAATCTCCCATCATCATAACAAAATCTCATTCTTGTAAATGAACTTAATATATATCTATCCCTATCTAATTCTGATGATTTATTATCAAAAATATCTGAACCTGTTTTAAGCATATTATTAAGCCAAGATTTTGAATTGGAAGATTGTAACTTATTTTCAATAGATGAAGCATATTTAACTGCCATCTTAAAATCAAATTGAGGAGAGATCCCAGCATGTGACATTATATAATTTAATTTTTTATCCCACACTAGAAATGGTTGGTGTCGTAGCCAATCTATTAGTCTTTTAGTATTTGGAGATTTTAATATAGGCTCTATTGTAGGGTTTGATTTTTTAACTCCATAATATGATGCAATAAGTGCTATATCATGATTACCTAAGACCACCTTAATAGACTTTTTTATAGAGTATAGATACTCTAAAACCTCTAAAGATTTATCTCCTCTATTTACTAAATCTCCTGCCAACCATAGAGTATCTCTTTTAGGATTAAACTCTATCTTTTTTAGTAATTTTTGAAATGAGTCATAACACCCTTGAATATCACCTACTGCCCAAACTGCCACTACCTATTATCTCCTAACTCTTTTTGATATATCTCAATCTTATTTAAGAGTGACATTTTAGCATAAGCACTTGAAGGAGAAGGGAGATAGATAGTTTTAATATCCAAATAGTCATAGTGCATCTTATATAGTCTCTCGGCTAATCGTCCTGTAAATGCAATCTTTTCAATAGTTGGATACTTTTCTAAAAAAGAGGCTATATCATTTACTTCAATATCTTCTAGTGAGCTATCTAGTGAATTTTCTCTACTACAACTCTTTACCATATCCCATAGAGCAATTTTAGAGCGTTTTAGTAGCCAAATCTTCTGGTCAATATTATTAATTGGATAACCTGTAATAGATGATAATATCTTCCAAAACTGATTTCGCTTATGGGCATAATAGAAACTATCTTTAAATGAGTCAATAGAGGGGAATGAGCCTAAGATTAAAATCCTACTATCACTGAAAATTATTGGCTTAAATGGGTGGGTTAACATTTTTATGCTCCATCTATAATTATCGTTAATTAGAGTTATAATAGATTTCTCAAATTTTTCTAATAAATTAAGAGTTTCTCTTATCTCCTTAGTAGTAAAAGAATTTTGACCTATAGTTCCATGAGACATTGTATGAAGAGTTACTTTTTGGTAAATTTTTAAAGTATTGACTATATCTTTAATTTTTTGAAAATCTTTTTTATATAAATTTATTTTCTGTTTAAGACGATTTTGAAGATTATGATGATTATCTGAGGAGATAATCTCTTCTAACTCATCAACTAAATCAGAAGCTGTTTTTTTATTATAAAAATATATATTTTTACTATTTTCAATTCTTTTTATAATCTCTTTACTATCTTCAATAGAATTAATCATAATGAGTTTAGAAAATTCATAAAGAAGTATCTCAAATTTTTGTCTAATTTTATTTCCAATTACATCAATATCACTATTTGTTCTATAATCTTCTCTAATATCTTTTACTTTTTCAATTGTATTCTTAATATATATTTTATGCTCTCCATTTATCTCATATAAATTAGCAAATTTCCAATTATTATTAATTTTATAATGTTTAACAAGATATAAAATTAAATTATAGAAATAGACATTATGAGTAAAAATTAATATTTGAAATGTTGAGAAATTATCAAAAATATATCTTATTAAAAAAGTTCTATTTGCAATATCAAGACTTGTAATAAAATCATCTAACACTAATATTTTCTTTTTATCTCTATTCTTAGCACACTTAATAGACTCAAAAATAAGTAATAGTATAATTAAATTTAACTTTGCTTCATTAAAATATTTAGTTATCTCATCAATACTTTCTAAATTTCTAATACTATCTTTTATCTTAATTTTAAAATCCATTTCATTATCTATCTCAATAGAGATATTATCTTCTATAAAATCCTTTAATTTTTTATTAACCTCATCTTGAATATTTTCAAAATGGTTTTGACATAATGTTCTAATATCTTTAATATTTAAATCAAATTTTTCTAATAATATATCAAGTTGAATTGGCTCTGATATACAAAATTTATCTATAAAAATCATAAATAGTTGATAATTACTATTATATTGTTTCTGCTCTTCTGGAGTTGTTGCACGAATAATAGATTGTTGTAATTTTTCTCTAAAAAATATAATTTTTATGGCTTCATAAATAGAACTTTTTCCTGAACCATTTTCTCCATAAAGTAAAAAGTTTTTTTTATCAATTGGTAAATATCCATTTTTAAAGAGTTTATCAAATTCATCTCTATATGCTTTAAAATTTTTTAATCTTAAACTATTCATTTCTCACCTTTAAAAAATTTAACCAATTTCTCTTTTTGCTTTATATCTCTCTCTTTAAAATAACTATATTCTATTGAGAGTAACTGTTTTTTTTCCAACGAAGTTAATAATTTTGATTTTTCATAATATTTAACTTTATCTAAAATAGATTTATTTCGTTTAGGAATATCTAAAACAATTAAATTTCCTAAACTTCCAACAAAAGTATTTAAATCTTTTTCATGCCAATTTAATCTATTTTTATCTTTAAGATTTACAATTTTATCAATATAAAATTTACTTAACGACTCTTTTCTATCACAATAAAAGGATAAAAGAGCATAACCATAATTCAATCTTCCTAATGAGTTAAAATCATTAATAACCGTATCTTGATAATAGTTATCAATAGGTTTAAAATTACAAATTTTACGTATAATACTATATATTTCAAATTTAATTCTTGTTGTTGAACCATTATAATAACTATATCTTACAATCGCTTCTAAAAAATTATTTAGCTTCCTTTTTTTGTTATATCCATTTATAAAAAAATATACAACTAAAGCAATTTTAGGATATTGATTGGAATAAGCTTCTATTAACTCTTAGTTTAAATCGCCAAAATCACAAAGATTAAGGTCATGATTAAGGTCTAAGCTACCTTTTTGTAATTTTTGTTCTAATTTATAGTAAATCCCATAAAAGCTTGGATTTCGCTGATTATGTTATTTCTTTTTTAATAGATATCTGTATTATATAATATTTTTTATTGTGTATATCTTAATTTTTTAAATATTTTTTTTATTTTTATTAGCTATTTTATTGTGATTTTTGCGTTGTTTTTCAACTGTATCCATTTTGCTAATTCACTTTCTTGTTGCTTCTCTTGATTTATAAATTCTAAAACATCAATAATATTATTTAAATCATTCATTATATCTTTATATTTTTTTAAATTAAAAGGAGAGTATTTTTTAATTGTAAAAAATTCTCTTAGGTTAATTTCATTAGAGGTAATCCCTTCCCTTCCTCTTATAATATGAGAATAATATCTAAAAACATCATCTATTTCAATTTTCAAATTTTCACAACTATACTTAAAGTCTCTCCACAAATCTATAAATATTTTCTCTTCATTAATATTTTCAGCCCTTTTATAAAGTTTAGCTTTAAAGATATCTGCATCTTCTAAATTCATACCTCTATTATTAATAGTTTCAAAAATAATTAATGCTTTTTCACTAGCTTCATCTTTTGTCTTTCCTCTCAACTCTATTGGTAATAGATAAACTTTTTCTAATAAAAAAGAGATAAAATTATCTAATTTTTCCTCTTGATTTTCTATAAAAAAACTAAACTAATTATAAAAATAGATAATATTTTTTTGAAATCTATTTAAACATTTCTTCTCTTGAAACTCTTTTTTTCTATTCAGACAACTTTTTAATATATCTTTGAAATCATTACTGTTATATTTTAATACCTGTTCAAATAGATTATTTTCATTATCTAATTCAAATACTTTTGTTTTTATTCTATATTCATATTTTCGTGTTTTTCTATTTATACCACCCAAAATTTTTTTAAAGTATTTTTGATAAAGTTCATCTTTTGTGAAGATAGAGAGTACCTTTATCATTAAGAGAACGGTTGTTAATCTCTGTTGCCCATCTATAATATCAAGTTCATATTCATCACTATCACTCTTTGCAATAATGATATTTCCAATAAAATAATCCTCCTTAGATTTAAAAGCCTCCATTAAATCATTATAGAATTGAAAACATTGTTCATACTCCCAAGAGTAAGGTCTAAAATATTTATCTTAATAGTAGCAAAAAACAATAATATTTAAGAAATAAGATTGCTGATATATGCCTAATTTAATCTATATATAATAAAAAAACTATATAATTTCACATATTATAATAAAAAATATGTTTTTTTATGATAAAAATA
>JALWDJ010000074.1 GCA_027014605.1 Campylobacteraceae bacterium | reverse complement strand
ATTTAAATATACTCCCTTATAGGGTTTGAAACCAATGTGAGCCATACCTTTTTGTCGAAGTCATCAATTTAAAATGGAATAGTTGATGTAGGTAAAGAGTAGTTGTTAAGTACTACTCAAATGATAAAGTAGACTTATTAATACTCTTTTGGAGATTTTTGTAGGTTTTTATTGTCGAAAGAGAGATATTTAACTACTTAATATCTCTTTTAAAAGATAATTTTGGAGTTTAATAAATTCCTCTTCTCCACCCATTATATTTAATAATTTTGATATATCTGCTGTTGATTTTTTTAGCTCATCTCTTAGTTTATTTTTTGTCTTAATAAAAATACCTCTACTCTCTAAAAAAGATATTAATTCCCCTACAGATTGTTCTATTCCTCTTCCCACATTTAAAATAGGTGCATTTATATTCTCATTTAATATGACTCTATATACCTTTACAACATCATCAATATGTATAAAATCTCTTGTTGCACTACCATTATTAAATATATTTAATATAGTATCCTCTCTATATGCTTTTACTATTTTAGATATAATAGAAAAATTATCATCTCCACCATACATATTAAATATTCTTGTAATTGTATAGTCTATTCTATTTTTAATAGCAAAACTCTCAATAAGTCTCTCATTTGCAATCTTTAGAGATGAGTGGAGACTTAGAGGTTGGAGAGGGTCAGACTCATGACATAGCTCATTATTACCATATACTGAGCTACTACTTGTATAGATAATCTTATTAATATTTAGATTATTATCTAATATATAGTTTAATACTTTTGCTGTTGTCATAATAGCACGATTTATATACTCTGCTGGATTGCTTAAATCATTTAATTTAGTTGAGACTTGAAAGTTATTAAATATAATATTAATCTTTTTATCAGATAAATCAATCTTATTAAGTTCACTCTCTATATTTTGAGATGATACTCTATAAGAGTTATCTATATTTTTTGCTAAGTGTTTAGATAGATTACTATTTTTACCTATAATTATATTTATCATTGGTTATTTTTTTCCTTAATATAGTATAATATATGATAACATTTTATCATACTATTATAAAAAGTTTACTAAAATATTTATATATTATTATTTAAGAGTAAATTTATATTTAATAGGTATGATTTTTTATAAAAATTTAATTGGAGTAGTAGATGTGTAGTATTTTAGGCTATTATAATACCAAAAACTCTTTTAATGAGATAGAGGTATTAAATAGCAGACTCTCACATAGAGGACCAGATAACTCAATTCTAAAAGAGTATAGATTTAGAGGTAAAAATCTATTTTTAGCACATAACCGTTTAGCAATACAAGATTTAGATAGTAGAGCAAATCAGCCAATGGAGAGTGATAGATATATAATAGTATTTAATGGAGAGATATATAACCATTTAGAGTTAAGAGAGAGATGTAGCAAAAAATCTTGGTTAACTCATAGTGATACAGAGACTCTCTTAGCTCTATTTGAGACTTTTGATATAGAAAAAACCATATCAATGTTAATTGGTATGTTTGCTATTGGACTATTTGATAAGGTAGAAGAGAGACTATATCTTATTAGAGATAGAGTTGGGATAAAACCTCTCTACTGGACACACCAAAAGGGAGAATTTGCATTTGCTAGTGAGTTGAAAGGCTTTAGTGATAGATTAAAGAGTAGAAAGAGTAATAGAGTCTTAATAGAGTTTATGAGTTTTGGATATACACCTGCCAATAGCTCATTTTATGAAGATATATATAAGTTAGAGGCAGGATATTATCTAATATTTGATGGTAGTGGAGTATATAAACGAAGATATTGGCATCTACCAAAAGATAAGATAGAGATAGATTATCAAGAGGCAAGAGAGGAAGTAGAGAGACTTATTAGAAGCTCAATTAAATATAGACTACTATCAGATATAGAGGTTGGTAGTTTTTTAAGTGGTGGAGTTGATAGCTCTCTAGTTAGTTCTATTATGCAGCAGAGTAGTAGTAAAAAGATAAAAACATTTACTATCGGATTTGAAGATAATAGATATAATGAGGCTACTTATGCTAAAGAGATAGCTAAAAGAATAGGTAGCGAACACTATGAGTATATCTTTAAGATTGATGATGTAGTTGATTTAATGAGTAGTATGGATAGATATTATGATGAGCCATTTGGAGATGCTTCTGCTTTGCCGACTATGCTATTAGCTAAATTTACAAAAGAGAGGGTTAGTGTAGCTCTAAGTGGAGATGGTGGAGATGAGCTATTTTTAGGTTATGATAGATACTTTTTTCTCCATAAATATTATAATATCCTAAAAAATATACCTCAATCGTTAAGAGATACACTATCACTTATATTTAAATATTCAAATCAAGATAGATTAGAGAAGATGTCATACCCAATAAAACATCTAACAAAAGATAATCTATACTCTGTTATGGCTACCTATGTAAAACCGTGGATAATGAGTTCTATATTTAGTAGAGAGTTTGTAGAGGAGAGTTTTAGAGAGAGTGGATATTTAGAGTTTTTAAATATAGTAGAGTTTAATCCCTATGACTCTTTTGATAACTACTCAAAGATAGATTTCTATAGATACTTACCAGATGATATATTAACAAAGGTTGATAGAGCTACTATGAGATATTCACTTGAGGCTAGAGTTCCACTACTTGACCATAGATTAGTAGAGTTCGCATATTCACTTCCAACAGAGATAAAACTAAAAAATGGAGCAAAATCTATCTTAAAAGATATTCTATATAGACAAGTTCCAAGAGAGCTTATAGATAGACCTAAAATGGGATTTGCAGTTCCTCTTAAAGAGTGGTTTAGAGGTGAACTAAAAGATATACTTCAATATAAGATAGAGTCACTCGATAGTAGATTTAATGGAGATTATCTAATGAAGCTATTTAGAGAGCATCAAAAGGGTAAAAACTATGAGTATATATTTTGGAATTTGATGAGGTTATAGATGAGTAAAAAAAAGATTTCTATATTAGTAAATGATTTGGATAGTGGTGGAGCTGAGAGAGTAGTATCTGTTCTATTAGATATGTTACATAGTAGATATGATATAACTCTATTTATGATGCATAATATTATATTCTATAATATTCCAAAAGATATTAAAATAGTTATAGTTGGTAACTCAAAACTTGAAGATAGTGGATTTATAAAACTTCTAAAGCTACCACTTATTGCATGGCAATATAAGAAGTTAAATATAGACTCATCTATATCACTCTCTTTTTTAAGTCGTGCAAACTATATAAATATATTTGCTAAACTATTTGGTATGAAGGGTAGAGTTATTGTTAGTGAGAGGAGTATGCCATCACTTCAATATAGAGGCTCACTTCAAGGATATATCAATAGAGTGCTTATCAGACTATTATATAATAGAGCAGATATAGTTTTTGCAAATTCAAAAGGTAATGCTTTAGATTTAATAGAAAATTTTAAGATAAGGGATGTAAGAGTTATATATAATATATTCAATATAGATAGAATTGTAAATCTATCAAATAGATATGCTATATTAGATAGTAATAGATTTAACTTTATAACTATTGGAAGATTAGATGAGGGGAAAAATCATAAACTCTTAATAGACGCTATAAGAGAGATTGATGCAAATCTATATATTATTGGAGATGGAGTATTAAGAGATGATTTAGTAGAGCATATAATAAATCTAGGATTAGAAGATAGAGTCTTTATGTTAGGAAAAGAAAAAAATCCATATAAATATCTCTCCAAAGCTGACTCTTTTCTATTTGCTTCAAATAGAGAGGGGTTTCCAAATGTTTTAGTAGAGGCTCTAGCTTGTGGTTTACCAGTCATTAGTACAGATTGCAAGAGTGGGCCAAGAGAGATATTAGCCCCCGATACTGATATAAATTTTCAACTTCATACTAATTTAGAGATAGCAAAATATGGTATTTTAACTCCTATAAATTCTATTGATAAGATGATAGAGGCGATGAGAACTATTATAGATAATAAAAAGTTAAGAGATGAATATAATAAAAAAGCTATAAACAGAGCTAAAGATTTTGATAGAAATAGAGTTATAGATAATTTTATTGATATTTTAGCACTTTAGCTCAACTCTTCTATTGTGAATTAATATCATAATAAAAGAGAATAGTGCTACTATAGCCTCTATTAAAAATAGATGCTCTCCATAAATCTCTCCAGATAAAAGTACACCAAGAGAGCCACCCAATCCAAAACCTATCCCTAAGACAAACTGTTGAGCCAATTTTTTTTGTCTATATAGAGAGAAGATATAGGTAATTGTAGCTGTATGGTATAGTGCAAAGCTAATCGCATGGAGTGATTGAGATATAAATGTAATAGTAACACTGTCAGCATATAGATATAGTAGTAACCATCTAACTATAGTTACAAATATAGATACTTTTATGATATTTAATAGATTTTTCTCTAAAAAATACCCTTGAAAATAGAGCATAAATATTTCACATATAACTCCAAAAGTCCACATCCAACTAGCTAATTCTAAACTAACTCCATGTTCTAGTTCATATATTGTAAAGAAGTTATAAAATCCACCAAATGAGAGTTGCATTAAAAATAGACTAATCCAAAAAGCCCAATATTTCATAAGAGAGAAATTTTTATCATTATCACTACTACTATTTGACTCCTCTTTTTGATTATCAAATCTAACTGCAAAAAATCCAAAAATGAGTGTAAAAAGTGCCATAGTTAAAAGATAATATAGTGCTTCGTATGAGTTTGATAGAACTTTACCTAACCATAGAGCAATAGAGATAAATCCTAAAGAACCCCAAAGCCTAACTTTTCCATATTCTCTTTTAGAAAGTCTTGCTAAAGATATGGTCTCTACAAAAGGTAGAGATATTCCCATAGAAGCACCAAATAGCAGACTTGCCATAATATATAGAGTAAAATTTTCTATAGTAATTAAAAATATAATAGTAGATATAAATGTTAAAACTAAAGAGATTAGATATACTCTTTTAGTCAATTTTATAAGATGTTTAAAGATAAATGGTAGTAAAAATCTCATAAATGGAGCTGAAGAGTAAATCAGTCCAACTTCAAATGTACTATAATGAAAATCAGTTAGTACTTTAGGCATAAATATAATATATACACCAATAAGTGCAAAATAGAAAAAATAGAATAGTGCTAGAGTTATCTTCATTTTTTTATGTGAATAACTGCTGTACCACTTAATATATCATGTAGACCCCTCTTATCTTTTCTAAAAAACATTATAGCCCAGCCAAAAAAGCTAATAAGTGTAAATACCATTAATATATTTCTAATAACTATTTTTATTAATGATGGTCTCTTTAGAGTAGATATATCAACAACTTTTAAATCATAATTTTTATATCCAGGGGTCTGTCCATCTCCAAAATAGAAAAATGCAGATTGAATAGCTATAAAAGGGATTAAAATATCTATCCAACCCATTAACATATTATCTCTAAACTCCTCTCTACTACCCATTACAAGATAAAATACGGCATACATAATTGGCATTAGTAACATAAAACTATCTGTTAGAACCGATTTTGTTTTTTGCCAATTTGTAGCAAACGGTATCTCTTGTTTTTTCTCTTTTTTAACAATTCCTTTTTTAATATCTCTAAATCTCTGTTTTGCCATTAGAAATCCCAAACCAATTTACCATAAGCACCATTAAATTTAGTATCCATACTAATATCATCAACATCATCAACCTTTATCTTTAAAGCTTTATATCCAGCTTCTATCCCAAAACCTAATGCAAAAGAGTATCTTGCTCCAACCTCTACATCATACAGTTGATTATTATCATAGCTTATATAATCCCCCTCTAGTTGAAAACTTAAATCAGTTGTAGGGATATCAATCTTTGCTTTAGCATATAACATAGGAATTGGAACACTAATATCTCTATGGTCACTATTTACATCTAGCGTACCATTAAGATATTTTAGATTTAATCCGCCATCTAAATTTATCCAATTATCTAAAAACTCATAATATAGTGTTAAATCATATATATCTAAATCTAAATTACTATCTACATCTCCGTCTATATTAAGAAGTCCCCAAAAGAATGATTTAGTAACACTTCCCTCTCCACTATGTCCAAATTTTGTATATCCTAATCTTATATTTGGAATGAGCGGTACAGGGTGTTCTAAATAAGCTTTTAAAAAAATATCACTCTCATCTTGCCACTTTAAATCATCTTTAATATCAACAATATCATCTCCATTTTGTGCCATTCCACTAGGAGAGTGCGCATAAAAACCTAAATCAACCTCACCACCAATAAAATCAGCTAAACTTAGAGTTGTTGTAATTAGTATGGCTAAAATTATCTTTTTCATAATATGTCCTTTAAATTTTTCCTATTATATCAGATTACATCTTAGCACCTAAATTCATAGAAAATATTGGTAGAAGCATAGCAGATACTATAATCCCAACAACTCCACCAATAAATAGCATCATAAATGGCTCTAATAGGCTAAGTAGAAGTTTTAATCTATCATCATTCTCTTCTCGGTATAGAGAGGCAATATTGCTTAAGATTTGTGCCACTTCACTAGACTCTTCACCCAACGCCAACGCCTGCATAAAGTTTCTTTTTGGTTTAGTTCCTCTTCCTCTCTGAAGAGCATGAGATAGTTTATTCCCCTCAATTACTTTAACAGAAGCCTCTTCAAATGACTCTTTAAAGGCACTATTGCTAAATGTAGATGTTGCCAATTTTACAGCATGAGCATAAGATACACCAGAGCTTAACATAAGTGATAATATATATGAAAATCTACCCAACTCATGATTTTGTATTAAATCTCCAATAATCGGTATTTTCAATACTAAACTATCATAAGCTTTTTTAAAGGGATATATATAGTTATATGCAACCTTAAAAGCTATAATAGAGCCTATAAATCCTACTATTAAAGTGATATAATGGCTACTTAGAAAATCACTAATAGATAGTACAAATTGTGTAATTGGTGGTAGTTCTTGTCCTGTATCTTTAAATATTCTTGTAATTTTAGGAACAACAAATGTAATAAGAAATCCCACCATACCAATAGCTACAATAAAGATAAACATAGGATATGCTAAAGCATTTCCAACCTGCTTTTTTATCTTAGCTTGAGTAGAGAAGAAATCTCCCATCTGAATAAGTACAGGTACCATTTTCCCACTCTGCCCTGCTACATTTATGCTTTGTAAGAAAAAATCTGGCATTGCATATACACTTTGAGAGTTTAGTGCATGGTATAGAGACTTTCCCTCCTCTATCATAGTTCTTAAAGATGCTAAAAAAGAGGCATATTTCTTCTCTTTTTGATGCTGGTCTTCAATAAGTCTAATGGCTGTAAGTATTGCCATTCCAGAGTTTAGATATGATGATAACTCTTTTGCAAATGAGCTTAGTAGTGGTCCACTCATCTCTCTTTGAGAGAAATTTTTAAAGCTAATCTCTTTTGTTGGAGTTATCTCTTTATAAAATATCCCTTTTGCTTTTAACTTCTGTTTAGCTTCATCTTCTTTGGACGCCTCTATTGTTCCATTAACACTTTTACCCTCTTTTGTTATGCCTTTATACTTATATAACATATTTTGCCTTGTTTTTTTATCTATATTATTGGTGGTACAAATCTATCTTTTTTCTTTTTATCTCCACCATGTCCTAATTCACCAGGGGAGACTAATTTTATTTTTGGTTTAAGTTCCGTTAAATTTTGTATTAAAAAACTTTGAATATTTAGATTAGCATTTTTTAATATTAATAAGATTTTATCTTTCTTTTTATTTTTATTTTTATATATTTTAAATAGTTCCATATTGGTAGCAATTTTATCAATTGCAATATTTTGTTCTGATTTTAAAGGTAACTCATAATTATTTCCTTCAACTCTAATAAGCTGATTTTTATCTTTATATACTAACCACTCTATTTTAGCATTATATAAGCCATATATAGAGTTTTTACTATTATATATAATAACTCTATCAAATTTTCTATTTTTATTAATTATAGATATATTTCCATCAGATTTTATTAAATCCATATATAGGGTTTTTGCCCATTTTAGATTATTTGTTGTGGTTTCTAAATAAGTAAATAGATTTTTATTTGAAGCTCTTAATATATCTGCACTTTTATATAGTGCCATTAAAACTAATGATAATAGAGTAATAGATATAAGTACTTCTATTAAAGTAAATGCATTTTTTTTATCTAACATTATATATCCATGTCT
>JALWDJ010000073.1 GCA_027014605.1 Campylobacteraceae bacterium | reverse complement strand
AGACATATATCCTGTAAAGTGACACCCATCACATGTATTTGAAGTTGGAAATTTATGATTATCATGTGGATATGAGTCATGATACCAATACTTATATGGTTTAAAATGTTGCCACTTTTTAGTTTGACTATTCCATTGATAATTTCCTAATCTAAAATCATCTTCACCATTAATTTTAGCAGGTATCATATATCTCTGTTTAAATTTACCACCTATAGTATATACTGCATCTTTTAGAGTAAAATCTGCATCATCTGGAAGGGATTTAAAATCTGCAACAACTACACTAGGGTCTGATTTTATATCTTGTATCATCTTAGAGTGCATTGAGTGACTCCAATCTTTATATTCATCTTTATGACATCTCTTACACTCTTTAGAGCCTACAAAGTGAGCATTTTTTTGTGATTTTGGTTGTAAATCTTTATTTAATCCAACTCTATCTTTTGTAAGCTGTTGATAGTATGGTGCTATTTTAGGTCTATTAAACCAAGCTATTGTAATAATAATTACTAATGCAATTAACAGTTTTTTTTTCAAAATTAATCTCTCCAAATATAAGTTAAAGCATTAGCTATTTCTCTATTCTTATCATAGCAATATTGCCATAAACACAATCCAATCTCTTAAGCTCTAATATTGCTTCTTGAATTTTTGCCTCTGTGCATTTATGAGTTGTAAATAGAAGTTTTACATGAGATGCATTTCTATGAGATTTTTGGAGCATAGATTCAATAGATATATCAAACTCTCCTAATTTAGTAGTAATCTTAGCTAGAACTCCTGATTTATCATCAACTTCCATTCTGAGATAATAGTTAGTTACAATATCCTCTTCTGGTAATAGTTCAAATTTACCCTCTAACCCTCTCTTATAGCCTAACATTGGAGTTGTATTACCTCTTACAATATCTACAATATCAGCAATAACAGCAGAAGCTGTTGCATCTCCTCCTGCACCTGCCCCATAATACATAGTCTCACCAACCTTATCTCCTACAACAGATACAGCATTCATAACACCATCAACTTTTGCTATCATACTATTACTATCTATCATAGTTGGGTGTACTCTAAGCTCAACTCCTTCATCTACTTTTTTAGCAATACCAAGAAGTTTAATCTCATATCCAAAACTCTTAGCAAATGCTACATCTACTTGAGTAATATTTTCTATCCCCTCTATTAAAATATCTTCAGGTTTTGCATCAATTCCATAGGCTAGACTAGCTAATATCAGAAGTTTATGAGAAGCATCAAATCCACCAACATCAAATGTTGGGTCAGCCTCTGCATATCCTAACTCTTGTGCCTCTTTTAAAACCTTATCATAATTAGCACCCTCATTAATCATCTTAGTTAACATATAGTTTGTTGTTCCATTCATAATACCTTGAATAGATTCTATATGATTAGCTGTTAATCCATTTTTTAATGCACCAATAATAGGAATACCTCCTGCTGTACTAGCCTCATATGCAAGAGGAATATCTCCTGCTAACTCTTGAAGCTCATAACGATGATATGCCAAAAGAGCTTTATTTGCTGTTACTACTGCTTTACCTCTCTTTAGAGCTTCTTTTACTAACCTAAATGGTTCTTCAATTCCACCCATAAGCTCAACCACAATATCAATTTTATCATTGTTTATAATATCCATAGGGTTAGAAGATAATTTTATATCTACTCCTCTATCTCTATCTAAATTTTTTACTACACCTAACTCTACGACTATCTTTTTTCCTGCTCTAGCTTCAATAATATCTGCATTGGAACTTAAAATATTAGCAACACTTGCCCCTACTGTTCCTACTCCAAGTATCCCTATTTTTACCATTAATTTTTTCCCTTTTCAGCTTTAACCTTTTTTAAAAATCTCTTAATATTCCGTCCTGCTTGTCGTATTCTCTTCTCATTTTCTATTAGTGCAATTCGTACATAGTTGTCACCATACTTTCCAAAACCAATCCCTGGACTTACAGCAACATTAGCTTCAACCAATAATCTTTTAGAAAACTCCAAACTTCCCATATCTTGACAAATTTCAGGTATTTTACCCCAAATAAACATAGAAGCCTTTGGTTTTCCCATCTTCCAACCAGAATTTTTAAAGGCCTGTAACATAACATCACGCCGTTTTTTATATAGAGGAACTATCTGCTTCTCTGGAACATATCCATGCTCATCAAGTGCAACAGTTGCAGCTACTTGAATTGGTGTAAACATACCATAATCTAACCATGACTTAATACTCTGTAATGCTCCAATAAGTCTTTTATTCCCAACAACAAAACCAACTCTCCAACCTGCCATATTATAGCTTTTACTAAGTGTGTAAGCTTCAACTGCTACATCTTTAGCACCCTCAACCTCTAAAATAGATGGAGTTTTATATCCATCAAAAGATATATCAGCATAAGCAATATCGGAGATAATATAAAATCTTTTTTCTCTTGCAAGTGCTATAACTCTCTTATAAAACTCTGGAGTTACAGTAGCTGTTGTTGGATTATGGGGAAAATTGAGAACTAAAAATTTTGCTTTTGGCAGAGAGTTATCTAATGCCTCTTGTAAATCAGATATAAATCTATCCTCATCAACTTCAAATGTATCTTCATTAAATTTAAGCTTCATCTTCTCTACATTAGCACCTGCTAAGATAAATGCTTGATAGTGAATAGGATATGTTGGGTCTGGAACTATTGCTACATCTCCAGGATTTGAGATGGCTTGGACTAGATGAACATACCCCTCTTTAGAACCCATAGTAGCTACTACCTCTCTATCAGGGTCTAACTCTACTCCATATTTTCTCTTATACCAATTTGCCATTGCAAGTCTAAGTTTATATATACCTTTACTTGCACTATATCCATGAGTTTTATCTCTTTGAGCAGTTTCACATAGCTTATCTATAATTGGTTGAGGGGTTCGACTATCTGGATTTCCCATAGAAAAATCTATAATATCCTCACCTCTTCTTCTTGCTTCCATTTTTAGCTCATTAATCTCTGCAAAAATATATTTTGGAAGTCTATTTATCTTTTCAAACTGTATTTCATCAAACATTGATTTTACCAATTCCTTCCATGATTAAGTCTTTTAAACTCTTTTCTTGTAATCTCTTTAATTTTTTTACTATCGATATAAAAGTAGTGTCTTTTTTTATCGGCAAGTTCAAGAGTTTTCATATCAGATACGATATCTAAATATCCATGTCCTGTAGTTAATAGCCATCTTTTTCCTTTTAAATCAAATGCTGTTGATTTTTTTGTCATAAACTCTTTATGTTTTCTCTTTTTAATATCTATAAATCCAAACCATAATATTCCTCTTGTAGGGTTAATTGTAATGGTTTTAATCTCAGTAGCATTAGCATCAGGTGTAGGAGTGTTTTCACTAGGTTCTTCAACACCAGCATCAGCATTTACAATAATAGTACCATTTGTATTTTTTTTACTATGTTTACCTCTTGGAATATCTGCCATAACTTTTATGGATTTAGTTCCATTAATATCAATAATATTACTATTATTTTTTGTAGCTATAGTTTTTATCTCAATCTCTGTTGTATTATTTTTATCTTTTTTAATAATTACATTTTTTTTAGCTATATCCGCACTAATATTAGCAGTACTATTTAAATTCTCTATATTACTTAATGTCTCTTCTTTATTAGAACTTAATAGTTCATCTAGTTTATTACTATTATAAAAATACAATAAACCTGCAATTACAAATAGTAGAATAATCCATTTTGAAAGACTCTTTTTGGGTTTTAATTTATTGGGTGATACAAGTATAGGCTCTTCATCATTGTTAATACTATTTTTATCTTCAAAATAATCTCTTACATCACTCTCTAAATCAGAGATATCAATATCATATTCTCTCTTTAAAATCTGTATAAAACCTAAAGCTTTAACTCTATTTAGCTCTTTGAAATCTCTATTTGCTAAACTATTTAAATTATATATCGATATATTAGTCTTTTCACTAATAGACTCTAAACCTTCAATCTCTATTAACTCTTTTAATTTCATTTATCATCCTATATATTAATATTCCTGCAGAAACACTCACATTAAGCGAATCAAACTCTCTATTCATCTCTATAGAGACCATCTCATCTATTTTATTCTTTGCTCTTTTAGAGATACCCCGTCCCTCACTACCTAAAACTAAGACTTTCTTTTTCTCAAAAATATATGAACTTAAATTTTTACCCTCCATTGAAGCACCATACAGCCTAAATCCTATCTGCTTTAACTCATTGAGAACATCAAGAGTATTTGAAATAATAGTAAAGGGCATATCAAGTAAAGCTCCACTACTTGTCCTAATAATTGAGGCAATATTTAAAGATTTAACTCCTGTTGCAATAATCCCATCCACTCCTAAAGCATAAGCAGAACGAACAATAGCCCCGATATTACCTGTATCAGTTAGACTATCAAGAACTATAATAAAATTACTATCTTTCATTTCTGTTAAACTATAATAAGATAAATCTTTTATCTCAATTAAAATACCTTGATGATTTCCACCCCTTGCCATATTTTGAGCCCACCTATTCTCTAAAAATTTAATACTATCTCTGTATTTATTATAGAGTTTTTGAGGTAAAATTCCTTTTTTGGCAATATATACTGTCTTTATTAATCTCTCATGCGATTTTAATGCATATAGACATACCTGTTTTCCATAAATAATCATAATGATGATTTTATCAAAATAATGCTGTATCTTTATTGTTAATATAGTTTAGTTTAAAATAAGTTTATGATAAATATTTTTCTTTAATCTTATTTTACGATATAATATCTCAAAAAAGATAAGGAGTATTTATATATGAAAAAAAGTTTACTATCTATTATTACACTATTACTTTTAATTGGTTGTGGAAGTAATGGAGGAGAGAGTACAACTATAGATGTAGCAAACTATTATCCTAGTAAAAATATGGTAAAAAGTTTTTATATGATTACAGATAGTGGAGATAATAATCAATATGATGAAGATATATACATAGATAAAAGTGTTATTACAGTTAGAGTTGATGATACTATAAAAAGAATTATTACTATTGATGATAATGAAATTATTCAAAAAGATATTGAAGATAATTTAACAAAAACTATGAAGCGTTATATTAAAGCTGGAGGAGTTTTATATACTCTTCCAAAAAGTACAATTATAAAAGATATAAAATTTGAAGATACTATTCTAGGTCACAAGAGTATAGAGAGTACTACAACATGCAGACTTGAGAAAACATTAAATAAGTTAGATGATTATGATATTAAATATAGTGGAGATATTTTAAAGTTTAAATGTATAGAAGATAAAAAAATTATTACTAAATTAAAAGAGGATTTACCAGAGTATATTGATTTACATGATGGTGAAGAGAAATCAGATTATGATATATCATATTTTTATATGAAAAGAGATATTGGATTAATTGCCCAAATTGATGATGATTGTATAGTAGAGGATAGAGCTAATAATAGTACGAGAGTTAATGATACAAGTTTAAGATGTAAAGAGAGACGATATACTCATACATTCTATTTACAATAGAATAGATGAGAACACAATTATTACACAAAAAATCTCTATACTTACACTTGTCAATAAAAAAACACACTAAAGGACATAAATGATGAAAAATATAGTAAAAATGTTAGCAGTTTCTGCACTATTAAGTCCAGCGATTTATGCAGGAGCAAATACAGCAGCATGTGCAGGTTGTCATGGAGCAAACTTTGAAAAATCAGCACTTGGTAAATCTAAAATTGTAAAAGACTTAACAAAAGATGAAATTGTAAAAGCTCTTAAAGGGTATAAAGATGGTAGTTACGGTGGAGCTATGAAAGGTATTATGAAAGGTCAAGTAGCAAAACTAAGTGATGCTGATATTGAAGAGATTGCAACTAAAGTTGGAAAAAAATAATTAAAAAAACATCTCCTTGTAACCTCTTTTGAGGTTTAGTTTATAATTTTTTTAAATTTTTAAGAGCATATTTGACAATAGAAGCTGTATCCCCTGAAGCTCCTTTTATTGCTAATTGGATATGCTCACTTTTAAATCCTAAACTTTCTAACGCTAAAATTGCGTCCCTAACACTACTATCTTCTATATTTTGACTACTATCAATAGTAAAATCAGACAATTCAACTAAAATTCTATTAGCGGATTTTACCCCAATTCCAGGTACTTTTTTTAACATATTACTATTACGATTTGCAATAATCTCGGCAAAAATGGTTGCAGAGAATGTAGAGCAGACTGCCATTGCTACTTTTGTACCAACTCCATTAATCTTAATAAGTGTATCAAACATCTTCTTTTCATTTTTATCTAAAAAACCAAATAGAAGATTTGTATCTTCTCTAATAATTTGAGTCAATAGAAGTTTTACTCTATCTTCTACAATACTATTTGATGTATTTAGAGATATATGTACCTCATATATCAATCCATTTGTATTTATATGTAATAGAGTTGGTTCTTTTTTCTCAATCCTACCCTCAATTCCTACTAACACTTAAAATCTCCTCATAATTTTTAACAAAAGTATATCAAATTTTGATAAAATTATATTATGAAATTAAAATCTATATTTACAAACAGTTTTGGTATTCTATTCTCAAGAGTTACAGGTTTAATCCGAGATGTTATTATGGCTTCGGCCCTTGGAGCATCTATCTATACAGATATGTTTTTTATCGCTTTTAAATTTCCAAATCTATTTAGACGAATATTTGCCGAGGGTGCATTTACACAAGCCTTTATGCCATCATTTGTAGCCTCTAAACATAAAGGGGTATTTGCTACTGCCATATTTTTAAGATTTATGCTATTTATATTTATAATATCCTCTTTTGTAACTCTATTTCCAGAGCTTGTAACTAAACTATTAGCATGGGGTTGGAGTAGAGATTTAATAGAAAAAACTGCTCCATTAACAGCCATAAACTTTTGGTATTTGGATTTTATATTTATAGTTACATTTTTAGCAACTCTTTTACAATATAGAGAACATTTTGCGACAACTGCAATCTCAACCTCTCTATTAAATATATCTATGATTAGTGCAATGTTAATCTATATGCATAGTGAACCTAAAGTTATTGTATATGCTCTTAGTTTTGGAGTTTTAATTGGAGGTATATTACAAGTAGTTGCACATCTCATTACAATAAAAAGATTTAAACTACATAAGATACTTATAGGTGGTTGGAGATATAGAGATAAAAAAGATGTTCAAGATGAGAAGAGAAACTTTACTAAACTATTTATCCCTTCAGTTTGGGGAAACTCTGCACCTCAAATATCATCATTTCTTGATACATTTTTAGCCTCTTTTTTAATTACAGGCTCTGTATCATATCTATTCTATGCAAATAGAGTATTTCAACTCCCATTAGGGATTATTGCTATAGCTACTGCAACTGCCCTATTTCCATCTATCTCAAAAGCCTTAAACCGAAATGATACAAAAGAGGCATATAATAACCTCTCAAAAGCCTTTTGGCTATTATCTTTTCTTTTAGGTGCATCTGTAGCTGGAGGGATTATCTTAGCAGAGTCTATTATTTGGCTACTATTTGAGAGAGGTGCATTTACACACATTGAGACTTTAAAGACAGTAGCCGTACTTAGAATGTATATGATAGGACTTATGCCTTACGGTTTTGCTAAATTATTCTCTATGTTTCTATATGCTTCCAATAGACACGGTAAAGCTGCAAAAATAGCCACAACTGCACTAATAGTAAATATCATTACCTCCTTTATACTTATAAAACCTTTGGGTGCTATGGGATTAGCACTAGCAGGAAGTATAGGTGGCTGGGTTCTCTTTATCTTAACAATAAAAGAGGTTGGATTTAATAGATTTTTTACTATTATAAAATCAAAAAATAGTATCTATTTCTTACTATTTATATTGATTTTTATAATAGCTTTAATATATTTAAATCAGGTTTTAATATTAGCTATTAGATAAGGCAACGAACAGTTAATACAAAAGCTATCTTTACAACTACATTAATAAATACAAATTTTAATAGCAGATGTTCACAAATTTTATAATATTGAACAAAATATAATTCGCAATCCTCTTTCGTAATCTATGATTTGGGAAAGTAAGGTTCACTAGTGATACAGGTAAAGAGTAGCTATCAAGTGCTACTCAAAGGTTAAGTAACTGTTACAGGAAATCTTATATTTTCTAAAAAAAATCTAATATATTTCAACATTTTTTAAGATATTTATATATATAATTCTACTTAGAGAGTTATAAAACTCTCTAAAAATGTAATTTTAAATGATATTTTATCTCTTTTTTACCTAATGAACTT
>JALWDJ010000072.1 GCA_027014605.1 Campylobacteraceae bacterium | reverse complement strand
CTATATTGTACCTCAATTAAGATGAGTTGCCTTTTTAAAAAAGTATAGCATAAAAATTTTTACCTCTTTTATAATTTAAAATAATTAGTAACACTCCATCAGTTTTCCTTGTTAATCAAGTTATAAACTATTATAATTACGATAAATAAATAAGAAATAGGACTTTTTGTGAAAAAAAATAAAATCTACTCATTAACTCTCTCAATACTGCTATTTTCAGCATGTAGTACAAAAGAGATAAAAAAATATATAATAAAAGAGAATAATGAGACAAATCAAACTCAAATTGACTACACTAATTTGGGAATAAGTGATATAAACTACACAAATATAAAAGAAGAGATAAAACCAACATCTATAGAGACTACATCTTATGATGAATTACAAGGAGAGTTTCAAGGAAACTATGAACTTTTAGAGTTTATAGATATGATGGTAAATGTTCATAATTTTAAAAGAGAATATTTAAATAAAATATTTTCACAAGCTCAAGATTATAATCTAATCCCTCAAATAAGAAGTTGTACAAGCAATATTATATTTGGAAAAATTGGTGCATGGGATAGATATAAAAGCTGTTTTATATATGATAGAAATATAGAAAGAGGTGTAAATTTTTGGAATGAGCATGAAGATGCTCTAAATAGAGCTGAAATTGAATATGGTATTCCTGCAAAATATATTATTGGTATCTTAGGTATAGAGACAGCCTATGGAACAAACTTTGGAAAATATAGAGCTATAGATGTCTTAACAACAAGAAGTATGTTAGGAGATAGAAGAGCTAATTTTTATAAAGATGAATTAGAAAAATTTTTATTAATTACAAGAGATATTGGATTAAATCCTACAGAAATTATGGGTTCAACCTCTGGTGCTTTAGGGTATGGACAATTTATGCCTAGTAGTTATATACGATTTGCAGTCGATTTCAATAGTGATGGCAAAAGAGATTTATGGGATGCTGAAGATGCTATAGGTAGTATTGCTAACTATTTTGCTAGAAATGGATGGAACCCATCTATTTCAAAAGTAGCAGTTAGAGCAAAATATAAAGGAAATAGATTTAAAAGATTAAAAACAGGATATAAGACAAAATACTCTCTATATAGATTAAAAAAGAAATATCACATCTATCCAAGAGAGAAGTTTTATCCACATGGTGCAGTATCTTTAATAAAACTTCCAAGAGGAACTTATGATGAGCTTTGGCTTGGTTCTCCAAACTTTAGAGTAATAACTACATATAACCATAGCACATATTATGGAATGACTGCTTATCAATTAGGGGAGTTAGTGGAAGCTAAAAGATTAAAAAATAATAGTTATTAAACTAAAGAGAGGAAACCGACAAGAAAAACCTACAAAAATCTCCAAAATAGTATTAAGAAATTTGTAAATCTCTGCTTTATCGTTTGAGTAGTATTTGACAACTACTCTTTACCTGCATCACTATTAAACTATATTTCGAAGCTTTCTATAATAAATAGAAGGAAGTCGTTAGCACTTTTTTAATCTACAAGACATAATCCACCCAAAATTTTAATGTAATTTTGTCAAATATTTAAATTACCTCGAACGCCTTTAAGTTCATTAGGTAAAAAAGAGATAAAATATCATTTAAAATTACATTTTTAGAGAGTTTCATAACTCTCTAAGTAGAATTATATATATAAGTATCTTAAAAAATGTTGAAATATATTAGATTTTCTGTAACAGTTACTTAACCCTCTCTTAAATTATATTAGTTTCTTTTTTCAATAATCTCTTTTGCAATATTACTTGGAACTTCCTCATAGTGGTCAAACTCCATTGCATAAGTTGCACGACCTTGTGTCATTGAACGAAGGTCAGTTGAATAACCAAACATCTCAGCTAAAGGTACAAAAGCATCAACAATCTTATTTCCAGCTCTATCACCCATACCTGTTACTTGTCCTCTTCTCTTAGAGACATCACCAATAACGTCTCCCATAAACTCTTCTGGTACTTCAACTTCAACTTTCATCATAGGCTCTAAGATAACAGGATTAGCCTCTTTTGCTCCTGCTCTAAATCCCATCGAACCTGCTAATTTAAATGCCATCTCTGATGAGTCAACATCATGATAACTTCCATCATAAAGAGTTACTTTTACATCTTCAACAGGATAACCTGCTTGAATACCTCTTGCCATAGCCTCTTGAATACCTTTGTTTACTGGTTGAATAAACTCTTTTGGAATAACTCCACCTTTTATCTCATCAATAAACTCATATCCTGCACCAGCTTCTTGAGGTTCAATTTTTAAGAATACATGTCCATATTGACCTCTACCACCTGACTGTTTAGCATACTTATACTCTTTAGTAACAGTAGTTCTAATAGTCTCACGATAAGCAACCTGTGGAGCACCAACTTCGGCATCAACCTTAAATTCTCTCTTCATTCTATCAACAATAATTTCAAGGTGTAACTCGCCCATACCAGAGATAATAGTTTGACCAGACTCATCATCTGTGCTAACTCTAAAAGATGGGTCTTCTGCTGCTAATTTACCTAAAGCAACACTCATCTTCTCTTGGTCAGCTTTTGTTTTTGGTTCAACAGCAACAGAGATAACTGGATCTGGGAAATCCATTCTCTCTAATACAACTTTTTCTTTTTCAGAACAAAGAGTATCTCCTGTAGTTGTATTTTTAAGTCCAACAACAGCCCCAATCTCTCCAGCATAAATCTCTTTAATCTCTTCTCTTTTAATTGCGTGCATTTTCATAATTCTACCAACACGCTCTTTTTTACCTTTTGTTGAGTTAAGAACATATGAACCTGATTCTAAAGAGCCTCTATAGACACGAATAAATGTAAGTTGTCCAACAAATGGGTCTGTCATAATCTTAAATGCAAGTGCTGCAAACTCTCCATCATCTGTAGATTCAACCTCAACCTCTACACTCTCATCTTCCATAAGAGTACCTTTAATAGGAGGAGCTTCAACAGGAGATGGAAGATAATCAACAATAGCATCGAGAAGTGTCTGAACACCCTTATTTTTAAATGCAGTTCCAGGCATCATTGGAACAACTGCCATTCCAATAGTTGCATTTTTAATAGCCTCTTTAATCTCCTCTTGAGTAATCTCTTCACCCTCAAGGAATTTCTCCATCATCTCCTCATTACCATCAATCTCAGATAGAGTCTCTAACATCTTCTCTCTATACTCTTCTGCTTGGTCTTGAAGCTCTTCCCTAATCTCTTGTTCATGATATGCTGAACCCATAGCAGCTTCAGTATCCCATACAATCTCTTTCATTTTAATAAGGTCAATAACACCTTCAAAATTCTCTTCAGCACCAATTGGAAGTTGAATTATAAGTGGATTACCATTAAGTCTCTCTCTGATTTGTCTCTCAACTTCAAGAAAATCAGCACCAGTTCTATCCATTTTATTAACAAATACTAAAGATGGAACTCCATATCTATTTCTCTGTCTCCAAACAGTTTCACTCTGAGGCTGAACTCCACCAACAGCACAAAAAACAGATACAGCTCCATCAAGAACTCTCATAGACCTCTCAACTTCAATAGTAAAATCAACATGCCCTGGAGTGTCAATTATATTAATCTGTTTACCACGCCATTCACAAGTAGTAGCAGCAGAAGTAATTGTAATACCTCTCTCTTTTTCCTGCTCCATCCAGTCCATAGTAGCTGCACCATCATGAACTTCACCAATCTTATGTTCAACTCCCGTATAAAAAAGTATTCTCTCTGTTGTTGTAGTTTTTCCCGCATCAATATGTGCTGCAATTCCAATATTTCTTACATCTTCAAGTTTATGTGTTCTTGCCATAGATCTATTCCCTTACCATCTATAGTGAGCAAAAGCTTTATTTGCTTCAGCCATTCTATAAGTATCTTCTTTCTTTTTGAAAGCAGAACCCTTCTCTGTTGCAGCGTCCATTAGTTCATTAGAGACTCTCTCTATCATTGTTCTCTCATTTCTCTTTCTAGCAGCATCAATTATCCATCTAATAGCAAGCGTTTGCTGTCTAGCAGGTCTTACTTCAATAGGTACTTGATATGTTGCCCCACCTACTCTTCTACTCTTTACTTCCATAACAGGTTTAACATTATCCATTGCCTTATTGAATATATCAATACCCTTTTCTCCAGATTTCTCTTCAATTCTCTTTAATGCAGAGTAAACAATCTTCTCTGCTGTTACTTTTTTCCCATCTAGCATTACGCCATTTATAAACTTAGTTAAAACTTTAGAGCTATATACTGGGTCTGGTAATATGGCTCTAACAGGTGCTTTTCTTCTTCTCATATATATTTCCTTTATATCTTCAATCTTTTATAATTGATTTACTCAATTTTTGTCCCCTAAAGTATCTTGACAAAAACTGCTAAACTCTACTATTTTGGTTTTTTAGTACCATATTTAGAACGAGCAACTTTTCTGCCATTAACTCCAGAAGCATCTAATGCACCACGAATAATATGATACTTAACCCCTGGTAAATCCTTAATTCTTCCACCTCTTACAAGTACTATAGAGTGTTCTTGAAGGTTATGTCCCTCTCCACCAATATAGGAGATTACCTCAAATCCACTTGTTAATCTAACCTTTGCTACCTTTCTTAAAGCAGAGTTAGGTTTTTTTGGAGTAGTAGTATATACTCTAGTACACACACCCCTTCTTTGAGGACAGCTAACTAATGCTGGTGATTTTGATTTTTTAATCACCTTTTTTCGTTCTTTACGAACTAATTGATTAATTGTAGGCAATACAATTCCTTTCTTATTTTTTTTTTGAATTAAAATCTGAACTTGAAAGTCCCAAAAAAACACTGATAATAATGCTCTTTTGGGAATTTCAAATATATAAAAATGGTGCATATTATACCCAAATATACTTTTTATAAAATTATTTTTTTATAATATAAGATATATTTAAGTCTATTAACATTTTTTTATGAATATAATAGATATAAAAAAATTAGGAGTAGATATGAGTTATGAAGTATCAAGGGTAAAAAAGGGGGAAAATGTTAAATTTAAACACCCAAATCCAGCTTTTTATAAAGCAATTGGTAAAGAAGATGGTATAAGAAAATTGATGTATGACTTTTATGATATTATATATGAGAGTGATATATCTCACTTTTTTCCACAAGATGAAGATGAATTTCAAATGGTAAAGGAGAAAAATACAAAATTTTTTATACAGATTTGTGGTGGTCCAAAAGTTTATGAAGATGAAACAAAAGGTATGAATTTAGATGAATATATGATAAGACTTCACGATGAGTTTTCCATTACAGAAAAATCTCGATATGAGTGGCTAGGTTGTATGGAAGATGCACTTAGAAAAGTAGATATACCTCAAGAACTAAAAGATGACTTTTGGGCATATTTAGAGAGTTTTTCTAAATTAACTGTAAATAGCTTCTCTGATGGGAGTACCTACTATGCAGCATATACAGCTTCTAAAGAGAGTTAGATTTAGCTCTCTTTTTTAATTTATAAAATTTATAAAAACATAAATATATATTGCAAAAACAGATGATATAAAAAGAAGTAGATAAAAGAGTCTCTTCACATATATTGCACCTATTGATAAAATTATATAAAATACTCCATACGATATTGGAATTTTTAAATCCCAAATAGAACTCTTTAACTCAAATAGTGCTAATAGAGTAGTATCAAAAATATTACCTAAATTAATAAGATGTAAAAATATGCTTAGAGGATAAAATATTGTAAATATAAGAGATAATATTGGAGAGTAGAGTTGATTTATAGTTACAGTAGTAAAAAATAGATGAGTTACTGGTAACATTAAGATAAAAATTCCAAAAGATATAATAATAGATATAGCTACTCTATTTTTAATCTTAAAATTTTTAAGTAAAAGAAATATATAAAATACACCTGCTATAGATAACCAAAAGGCTAAAGAGAGTACCATTTTAGGAAATATTGCAATAGTAACTAAGATAACCATAGCTAAAAACTCAAAAGAGATAAGCTCAACTCCTAAAATAAGAAGTAACCAACCAAATAGTATCATTGTATATGAACGGATAAGTGAGGCTGGAGAGTTTACAAAATATACAAATATAGCCAATATCACTAAAACTATAAAACCTACATCAATAAGATTAAAACGGTATGGAAAATATATCTGTTGAATTGGTTTATATATTATATTTAGAATAAAAAAGAGTATACCCCATAATATAGTCAAATGAAATCCACTTAAAGCAATAAGATGATTAACCCCTAATTTTGTTATCTTCTCTCTTAACTCTTTAGATATAGGATTAGCTAAAAATATAGCTTGATAAAACTCTCTTATAAGTTCCTCTGTATGTTGAATAGCAATTTTATCTAAAATAATATCTTTTGTATTATTTGATAATTGCCTGATATCGATGATTTTAGATTTAATATAAAATATAGTTAAATAATCACTAAAAGTTATCTTACTATCAGATGGAAATAGCTTAATATAAACCCTTTTATTAGGAAAGTTATCTCTTTTTCTTTTATATATATTTGTAAAAAACTCTAAATCTAAACTACTACTATAGACTCTAAGAGTAGTATATTTATCTTTTTTATACTGCTTTATAATATCTGCATAGGTAAAATAGAAAGGTTTAGATATAAATATCTTATAATCACTATATAAGATATATAGTCGAATAGATATTATAATTAAAAGTAGTAATGCTATAAAACTAAACTCTCTTTTATCTAAAAAAAGTTGAGGTTTTTCTATCATCTAAACATTAACATGTGGCATATTTATATCATCATTTCTACCTGCATCAATATTAGTTTTCGTAGATGTATCTATATTTTTATTACCAAATCGAATTTCAGTAGGAATTTCACTTGTATCAGGGACATCAACAAATCTTGTATAGCTTTTTTGAAAAATTAATTTAACTGTACCTATTGGTCCATTTCTATGTTTACCTAAAATAAGTTCAGTCTCCTCCTCCTCTTTTCTCTCAAATGGATTTTTATATTCTGTTTGTCCATTGGCTTTTGCCTTCATCTCTTTCTCTTTTTCCATAGCTTCACGATATACATCATCACGATATATAAACATAACTATATCTGCATCTTGTTCTATACTACCACTCTCACGCAAATCACTAAGTAGAGGTCTCTTATTATCTCTACTCTCAACACCTCTATTTAGCTGTGAAAGTGCTAAAATTGGCATATCTAACTCTCTTGCAAGCTGTTTTAATCCTCGTGAAATCTCTGAAATAACCTGTTGTCTTCCCTCTCTACTATCCCCACTCATTAGTTGAAGATAATCTATAATAGCCATTGATATCTCAGGATTTTGAGCCTTTAGCTTTCTAAGTTTACTTCTTACATGATGTATTGTAGCATATCCATCATCATCAACAAAAAGTTTTTTTGTCTGCATTATATCACTAGCATCAGATAATCTACTCCACTCCTCATCATTTAAATCACCAACTCTAAGTTTTTGAAGTGGTATAGATGTTTCAGTAGATAATATTCTAAGCATTAACTGCTCTGCTGGCATCTCTAAAGAGAAAAAGGCTACTCCTTCTCCTCTATCTAATGCTTTTTTTGTAATATTTAAAACAAAAGATGTCTTCCCCATTGCTGGTCTTGCTGCAATGATTATTAAATCCCCTTTCCCAAAACCACTAGTCTTTCTATTTAATCCTCTAAATCCTGTATCAACTCCTATAAGTTTACTATTATCCATAGATTTTAAATATTTAACTCTATCTAAAACAGATAGAGTTATCTCTTTAGCATCTTTAAAATCTTGACTTACACTATTTTGAGTAATTTCATAGAGTCTCTTCTCGACAAGATTCATAATATCATCTATAGGTAAATCATCTTCAATAGTTACTTTTTTAATGGTTGTTGCTAATGTTGCTAATGCTCTTTTTGTTGAACGAGATTTAATCTCCTCTATATAAGCATCTGTATTTGATATTGGGTTTGCACTCAACATATTTAGCATTGCAATCTCATCAAACTCTTTTTTACTACTTAATTTAGTTTTTAAAAACTCCTCATCTATTGGTTTTTCTTCTTTGGTTAACTCCTCCATAGCCATAAAAACATGTTGATGAAAAGGTAAATAAAAATCATGAGGTTCTAATTTTGATGCTATATCTTCAAATATCTCTGGGTCAAATATAATAGCTGATAAAACTGCACTTTCAATATTGAGATTATACATATTATCTTCATTCATATAACACCTCCCTACCTACTCTCTGCAAACTTCTCAACCTCCTCAACAAATCTATCTACAAGCTTATCTTCTGATAGCTTTGCTACAATCTCTCCTTTTACCATAATAAGCCCACTACCTTTACCATAAGCTATTGCTACATCTGCATGCTTTGCTTCTCCAATAGCATTTACCACACATCCCATAACAGATATATCCATAGGAGTTTTAATATGCTCTATTCTTTTTTCTACCTCTGCTACAGCAGAGACCAAATCTGCTTCTATTCTTCCACATGTAGGACATGAAATTATATTTACTCCCTCTTTAACTCTTCCACTATCTCTTAAAATAGCTTTTGCTACTCTAATCTCCTCTTCAAGCTCACCTGTAATAGATACTCTCATAGTATCTCCAATCCCATCAAGAAGTAGTGTACCAAGTCCAATAGCAGATTTTACTGTAGCATGAAAGATAGTTCCTGCCTCTGTAACTCCCAAATGAAAAGGGTAATTATTTTTAGGACGAAGAGTTCTATATGCCTCTACAGTTCTCTCTACATCACTAGCTTTTAGAGATATTTTAATATCTGTAAAGTCTAAATCTTCTAAAAATTTAATATTATACTCTGCACTAGCAACCATACCTTTAGCAGTTGCTCCGTATTTTCTATCAAACTCTTTTTCAAGTGAACCAGAGTTCACCCCAATTCTAATTGGAAGATTTCTCTCTTTACAAGCTTTAACTATCTCTCTTACCCTACCTTTCTCTCCAATATTTCCTGGATTTATCCTAATACAATCAACCCATTTACTAGCTTCAAGTGCCAACTTATAATTAAAGTGAATATCGGCAATTAATGGCAACTTAATCTGCTCTTTTATCTCCTTTAAAGCTACAGCTGATTGCATATTTGGTACTGCTACTCTTACCATATCAGCACCTGCAAAATGGAGTCTATTTATCTGCTCAACTGTTGATTTTATATCAGAAGTATTACTAAATGTCATAGATTGAACAGATATTGGTGCATCTCCTCCAACTGCCACATCTCCAACAAATATCTTTTTAGTAGGGTATCTCTCTCTCATCTTTATCCTTTAGAATATTTTTTAATAGGCGAAATTGTATCTAAAAATTAAGAAAAATCGACAGGGTCAATATCAATCTCAATAAGTGGTGATTTTATAGCATGTAGAGCCTTTAAGAGAGGAACTCTATTTGCACATCTTAAGAGAATTTGATATCTAAATTTATTTGCAATCTTCTCTATGGGTGCTTTTCCATATCCTACTATCTCAACCTCTTTAAACTCTTTTAGTCTCTCTACAGTCTCTAAAGTTATCTTTGTACCTTTTGTATCATCTTTATGAGATATTAATATCTTTGCTAAAGATACAAAAGGTGGATAAAAATCTCTTATAAATTCCATCTCATCTTTTAAAAACTCCTCATAATCATTTAAAAATAGATTGAAAAATTCACTATTAGATGTTTGAATAACTACTTCAGCACTCTTAGCTCTTCCAGAACGACCTGCAATTTGAACTAATAGACTCATAGCTTTCTCTCTAGCTCTATAGTCACTTAATCCTAAGATATAATCAATTCCCAATATAATACTTAGAGTTATATTTGCATAGTCATGCCCTTTACTTAACATCTGTGTACCTAAAAGAATATGGCTTTTTTTCTCTTCAAATCTCTTTAGAGCATTTTTTAATTTAGTTTGAGTTGTAATACTATCTTTATCAAACTGTTCAACAACAATATTTTCTATTGAATTTTCTATAATCTCTTTAGCCTCAACTGTACCTATCCTTTGAGTAGTTAATGGTATATGTCCACAGTAGCTACAGCTCTCTCTAATTGCCTCTGTATAGTTACAGTAGTGACACTTTAGATGTCTAGCATAGGTATGGAGTGCCATTCCAACAGAACAGTATGGACAGAGATGAGTCTTTCCACACTTTTGACAATATAGATATTTAAAATTCCCTCTTGTTGGTACAAAAACTAAAGATTGTTCACCTTTTTTAAAATTGTCCTCAATTCTCTTTATTATATCATTAGTAAGAGTTATACCTTCAATAAAAGAGTATCTCTTTTTAGTTTTAATAAAAGCTTTTTTTAATCTAACAACATCATATTTATAGTAACTATTTAGACTAGGTGTTGCACTTGCTAATAACACCTGTGCCTTAAATTTAGTTCCAATATATACTGCCATATCTCTAGCATGATAACGAGGCTTCATCATAGATTTATAACTATCATCATGCTCCTCATCAACAATAATAAGTCCTACATCTTTTAGAGGAGTAAATAGTGCTGACCTTGCTCCTGCTACAATATCAACTTCACCTCTATATATAGCATCTAATCTTTTCTCTTTCTGTTTTTTTGTAAGTTTGGAGTGCCATATAATAACTCGCTTTTTAAAATATCTCTCTAATCTCTTCTGCATCTGAGGAGTTAGAGAGATTTCTGGCATTAAAAATATACATCTCTTACCCTCTTTTATCTTTTTTATCATAAGTGAGATAAAAATCTCCGTCTTTCCAGAGCCTGTTACTCCAAATAGTAGAGCTTTATCTTTTTTTATAAGTTCATTATATGCTCTCTGTTGCTCTTGTGATAATCTTGGTCTATTAAATTCAATATTTTTATTAAATATAGTATCTATATTTTTATAAGGAATAAATAATCCAATAGCCTCTCCAAAAGAGCTAAAATAGTAGTTAGATATAAATCTAGCTATATCTAGCTGATTTTGACTATAAAAACTATCTAAAACCCCTAAAATCTCATATACTTTAAAATCTTTTGGTTTATTTACCTCTTTTAATACAACGGCTCGTTTTACTTTAGAGTGTAGAGGAACATCTATAAGTTGTCCTATTTTTATCTTATCTCTATATGAGTATGTAAGTATTGGTGCTGATGAGCGATAGAGAGTCACTTCGTAGTAGTATATAATAACCTCCTTTTAAAAAAGTGGGGAGATTATATCATAAATTCTATTGTGTTAATTTTTTACATCCAGTTGTATTATTATTATCTGTTATTGAGCTATCACACTCAAATTTACCATTAACTATCTCAAAATAGACTTTACCAAGAGACGAGTTAAATATATATTGGTCTCTACCATTTTTCCCTGTCCCAGCACTAAATGACCATTTATCTTTTCCATTTTCAGATAGAATAGGATACTCTAAGACAAGTGGCAAAGTTGCATTATTATCAAAATGTCCAAATACATTTATAGTTCCACCAACTGATTTTATTGGAGTAAAATCACCTCTTAAAATTCTTTTTTGTCTCTCCATTGCTAGGGCATTTCTAACTGTAGCCACTGTTGTTCTAGCCTTTGTAATAACTGCATCATCTCTAGTAGCTGAGAGTCGTGGAATTGCAACACCTGCTAATATACCAATAATAACTATAACAAAAATTAACTCTACCATTGTAAATGCTCTTCTAAAATCCATATTTAATCCTTTAATATTAGTAATTTATTAAATTTCCAGCTATCGTAAAAGATGTATTATTATCTGGAACTAATCTCTTTACCCCTTTACATATTGCTGTATCCCCCACTCCATCTGTAATAGTCAATTTTATATTAGATATATTCGAATCATCAATAGTTATTTTTTTACATACACTGCTATTATCATCAGTATCTACTATATCAATCACTTTATTATTAACTAGAACAAAATTTGATAAATCTCTTAGAGTATTTGATATTTTTATCATCTCGCTAGTAGTTGTTGGGACTCTATTATTTGCTAAAATCGCAGATGAGATTTCAGATTTTACACTCTGAATAGCCTTAGCTAAAATAGATGCCTTTGCGTCATCTCTAGTAGCTGATAGGCGTGGAAGTGCAACAGAAGCTAGAATGCCAATAATGACAATAATAAATATTAGCTCTATCATAGTAAATGCTTTTTTCATATAATTTTTATCTTTGTAGGTATTTTCTAAATTTAATAATATATATATTACTAAATTTAAAAAATAATCCTAAGCCAAATATGGCTTAGAGTAGAGAGATTAATATGTTACTTGAGTACCACCAACAGTAATATTTGTATCTGGAACTAAAGCATCAACACCTTTACATATAGCACTTGAACCACCTGTTGATGCTATACCAATAACTACATTACCTGTATTTTTATTTCCATAGATAGTTAATGTTTTACAATTATCTCCACTATCTTTATCTATAAATGTAATAACAGATGAGTTTACATCTGCAGATGTAATATTTGCATCACCACTTATTAGAGCCTCTGAAATAGTATTAGAGTAATCTTTTATTGCTTGTTGAATATCAGGTGCATCATTTGGAACATTATTTGTAGCAATAATTCTAGAAGATAATTCACTTTTTGCTGTCTGAATTGCATTTGCCATTTTAGAGATTTTCGCATCATCTCTAGTTGCTGCTAATTTTGGAATAGCTACTGATGCTAAAATACCAATAATTACAATAACAAAGATTAATTCAATCATTGTAAAACCACTTCTCATATTTGGTTGATTATTAAGTCTGTTTTCCATAAAATACTCCTTAATTTTTTTTCTACAATCTGTTTTTTATGAAACATTAAAATTATAACTTAAAAATATTTATAAAATTCTTAAACTATTTAAAAAAATTAAGATTTTATTTATATTCTTATCTTAAGAAGAAGCTCTTCTATCTCTCTTTTTGTATCAAAATTCTCTTTTAATGATTTTAAATAGATATTTAGTAGTTTTGGAACATTATTATCTCTATCTGATGAGATGCCATTTTCTCTAAGTTTGTCCATAACAAACATAGCAAAATCATTCTCTAACTCAACTTCATACCTTTTACCATTAATAGGAAAACTAACTTTCTGCATATAGATACCCTTTATCATAGTTAAATTATATTTTAACAAAAAAAAATTAATAGTTCTATATTTATAAAAAAAAGATAAAATAACATAATTTTAGAAAAAAAGAGAATAGAGGACAATGGAAGAATTTAAATTAAAGAGTCCATATCAACCAAAAGGTGACCAAGATAGAGCGATAGAGTTAATAGGTAACTCTATTAAAGCAGGTAATAAATATCAAACTCTACTTGGAGTAACAGGCTCTGGAAAGACCTATACTATGGCAAAGGTGATTGAGAAGGTTCAAAAACCAACTCTTATTATGACTCACAATAAGACTTTAGCATCTCAACTCTACTCAGAATTTAAGAGATTTTTTCCAAATAACCATGTAGAGTATTTTATTAGCTACTACGACTACTATCAACCAGAGGCATATATTCCACGACAAGACCTATTTATTGAAAAAGACTCATCTATAAATGAGGAGTTAGAGAGAATGAGATTGAGTACAACTGCTTCTCTTCTATCATATAAAGATGTCATAGTCATAGCATCAGTCTCTGCTAACTATGGATTGGGTTCACCAGAAGACTATAGAACTATTGTTCAGAAGTTAGTAGTTGGAGAGGAGTATTCTCAAAAAAAACTTCTTCTTAGACTTGTAGATATGGGATATAGTAGAGATGATGAGTTTTTTGATAGAGGAAATTTTAGGGTTAATGGTGAAATTATAGATATATATCCAGCATATAGTGAGGAGTTAGCCTTAAGAGTAGAGTTTTTTGGTGATGAGATAGAGGATATTTATAGTTTTAATATATTAACAAATAAGAGAATAGAGCGTTTTAGAGATATAGTTATCTATTCAGCTAATCAATTTATTGTATCTAAAGATAAACTAAGTAGAGCTATTGAGAGTATTGAAGAAGAGTTAGCAGATAGGTTAGATTTTTATAAAAAGGAGAATAGATTAGTTGAGTATAATCGCTTAAAAGAGAGAGTTGAGTTTGACTTAGAGATGATGGAAGCTACAGGAACTTGTAAAGGTATAGAGAACTACTCTAGACATCTAACAGGTAAAAGAGCAGGAGAGAGACCATTTTCTCTAATGGACTATTTTGAAAAGATGAATAGGGACTATTTAGTAATTGTTGATGAGTCACATGTATCTCTACCTCAATTTAGAGGCATGTATGCAGGAGATAGAAGTAGAAAGGAGATTTTAGTTGAGTATGGATTTAGACTGCCATCAGCTCTTGATAATCGCCCTTTAAAGTTTGATGAGTATATAAAAAAAGCTCCACATTTTCTATTTGTATCGGCTACTCCAAATGAGTTAGAGCTAAATCTATCCTCTGTTGTAGCAGAACAGATTATAAGACCAACAGGACTACTTGACCCAATTATAGAGGTTAGAAGTAGTAAATATCAGGTTGATAATCTATATGATGAGATAAAAAGAGTTATAGCTAGAGGGGAGAGAGTATTAGTTACAGTCTTAACTAAAAAGATGGCAGAGGAGTTGACTACATACTATAATGACTTGGGCTTAAAGGTTAGATATATGCACTCAGAGCTTGATGCCATAGAGAGAAATCAGATAATTCGCTCTCTTCGTTTAGGTGAATTTGATACATTAATTGGAATAAATCTACTAAGAGAGGGGCTAGATTTACCAGAGGTTAGCTTAGTAGCTATTTTAGATGCAGACAAAGAGGGATTTTTACGCTCTACTACATCTCTAATTCAAACAGCAGGAAGAGGTGCTAGAAATGTAAATGGAAAAGTGATTATGTATGCTAATAGAGTTACAAAATCTATGCAGGAGACTATAGATATTACTCAAAAAAGAAGAGAAAAACAGATTTTATATAATAAAAAATATAATATTACTCCTAAAAGTACAACTAGAGAGTTAGATAAAAATCTAAAAAGCGAAAGTAGTGATAATCTATTTAATAATAAAAGAGATAGATTAGATAGAATGCCAAAATCAGAGAAAGCCAAACTACTAAAAGAGCTAAAGACTAAAATGTTAAAGTTAGCTAGAAAATTGGAATTTGAAGAGGCTGCAAGATTGAGAGATGAAATAGCTAAAATTAAAAAATTATAAAAATATTATCTCCAGAATTACTACTTATTATGTAACAAAATGATATAATTTAAAAAAAGGAGATAAAATGAAAAAAATTGAAGCTATTATAAAACCATTTAAATTAGAAGATGTAAAAGAAGCCCTAACTGAAGCTGGAATTGAAGGAATGACAATATCTGAAGTTAAAGGTTATGGAAGACAACAGGGACACTCTGAGCTATATAGAGGAACTGAATATATAATAGAATTTATCCCTAAAATTAAAATCGAAATTGTAGTAAGTGGGGAAAAATATGAAAAACTAGTAATTGATACTATTATGAAAACTGCTCAAACAGGTAAAATTGGTGATGGTAAAATTTTTGTAACAGATATCCAAAAAAGTATCCGTATTCGTACAGGAGAAGAGGACGAAGAGGCACTTTGATATGTTTACAATACTCCTCTATTTTAGATAAACTAGACATAACGATTAACTTGAACTACAAGTGAATCATTTGTTTATTTACAATAGAGATATTATGAATGTATGTTATATCATTAATATTTTATTCTTTAACGAATAGTTTACTTGTTAATTCTAAGGATTTGTTAGAATAGATACTTTGCTAATTACTTTTGTATCTCTCTTGCTAAATAATAATAAATATTCTACTTCCCCAAACAGAACTCTCCAAACATCTTATCTAAAACCTCTTCAGAGTCATAAGGTGTAGATATTGAGCTAATTGATTTAACAGAATCTTGTAAATGGTATGAGAAAATTTCAAGTTCTCCATTTAAAAGAGGCTCTTTTGCCTCTAATATTGACTCTTTTGTCTTAATGACTGCATCTATCTGTCTTGTTGATATTAGCATTAACTCTTCACTACTACCAATATTATTAAATAGCTCTTCTAATCTATTGGTTAAAACTTTTAGGCTTTTTTTCGCACTAATATATATTGGAGAGAATTTATAAATTTTATCTATATCAAATTTTTGTGGTAAATCAGACTTATTTATAGCAGTAATTATATATTTATTTGAGATATTCTCTAATATATCTATGATTTTTCTATCTTCGTTATCATATAGGGAGCTTCCATCAAATAGAGCAATAATAACATCAGCCTCATCTATTGAACTAATTGACCTCTCAACTCCAATTCTCTCAATCTCATCTCCTGCCTCTCTAATCCCTGCTGTATCTATAAGTCTAATAAGGTGAGAGCCTACTCTTACCTGCTCCTCTATTGTATCCCTTGTTGTTCCTGCGATATTGCTTACAATTGCTCGATTATAGTTTAGTAGTCCATTTAAAAGAGAACTTTTACCTACATTTGGTTTTCCAATAATAGCAACTCTAAAGCCATCAATTAGCCCTTTTCTTCTATAACTAGCCTCTAAAATATTATCTATTTGCTCTATTAGACTATCTAACTGTTTGGTGATATTATCTAATATATCCTCTGGTATATCCTCTTCAGCATAATCTATCATAACTTCAGAGTAAGCAATAGCTCTAAGTATAGCCTCTCTGCTTTTATCTATAAACTCTTTTAAATCACCCTTTAACTGTTTTGCTAAAATCTTAGCTCCATCAACAGATTGTGCCTCTATAAGTTTGGCAATAGCTTCAGCCTTGGTTAAATCTATTTTACCATTTAAAAATGCCCTTTTTGAGAACTCTCCAGCCTCAGCAAGTCTAGCCCCATAAAAAATAGCTGTCTCTAAAATCTCTTGAGCTACAATAAAACCACCATGACACTGAAACTCAATAATATCTTCACCTGTAAAACTCTTTGGAGATTTAAAATAGATAACAATAGCTTGGTCAATAATACTATCATCTTTATTGTATAGTGAGCTAAGATAGGTAACTCTTGGCTCTATCTTATCTCTTTTAGTAATCTTTTTAGCTATGTCAAGTGAGAGAGAGCCACTAACTCTAATAATAGAAATAGATGCTACTCCACTTGCTGTAGCAATAGCTACTATTGTAGCAGACATGTATTAGCCTTTTTTAGCACTATTAAAATTATTTATAATTATAAACTTTCTATTATCTTTAGCTGTTTTAATGGCTACATACTTATTTGGAAATCTAGCACGAAGTTGCTCTAATGCAATCTGAACTAAAATTCCATCTAATGGTTTGGTCTTCCCTCTACCATTAATCTCAATATGCTCAATAATAGGTTTTAGATAATTTACAATCATCTCCTCTTGTGACTGAATAAACTCTGCAATCTCAAGCTTTATATATAAATCATATTTAGAGTTTATCCAATTAAATAACATATATGATAGAGCATTATATCTATATCCCTCTTTTCCAATAAGAAGTGCTGCATCCTCTCCATCTATAAAAATATGAGCTATCTTATTAAAAACATCAACCTCTATAGTATCAATATCGAAACAGCTTATCTCTATAAGTTTTTTTATCTTATCTTCTATCTCAATAGCTAAAGCTCTATTCTCAGGAGAGTCTCTATCATCATCAAATTTAATAGTATTGGTTTCACTATTTTCAAAAAAACTATTAAGAACCTTATCATCTTTTCTTATATCTATATTGTCTCTTTTCTCTTCTACTTTTGAGCTATCTTTAATAGTTTCAGTTTTAGATAACTCCTCTTCTCTCTCTTCTATAGGCTCTATATTTTTATTTTCTATATTTTGTTGTTGAGTATTAATCTTTCTAACTGCTACTATAATAGCATTTTTTTTAAAGAGTCCCATTACTCCTGTTGTTGGATATTGGATTATCTCATAATTTATCTCCGTAATAGAGCAATTAAACTCTTCTGATGCCTTTTTATATGCCTCTTCAAGGGTTTGAGCTTCAATTCTTTTCATATTCATATTATAATATCCCCCATCTTTTTTTTATTTTTTTTCTAACTTTTGAGTCTCTTTATGTTTCTCATAAGCTCTATTAATTACATACTGTTGAGCAATTGTAAATATATTATTTACCAACCAATATAGAACTAAACCTGCAGGGAATGTTAAGAAAAACATTGTCATAATTACAGGTAACCATTGAAAAATTTTCTGTTGCATTGGGTCTGTCATTGAGTTTGGTGTAATTTTTTGTTGAAACCACATAGAAACACCCATTAAAATTGGTAATACAAAATATGGGTCTTTTTGAGATAAATCAGTAATCCATAAAGCCCAAGGTGCACCTTGAAGTTCAACTGCATTTAAAAATACCCTATATAGTGCAAAAAATATTGGAATTTGAAGTAACATAGGAAGACAACCACCCATTGGATTTGCATCATGTCTCTTATATAACTCCATCATCTTCATATTCATCTTCTGTGCATCATCTTTATATCTCTCTTTTATCTCTTTCATTTTAGGTGCTAAATCTTTTAATTTCTGCATAGACATCATACCCTTATACGATAAAGGAAATAGTATAAGTTTAATAAGAAGAGTTAAAATAATAATTGACCAACCCCAATTACCAATAACTTTATCTATCCAATGAAGTATCTTAAATAGAGGTTTAGAGAGAAATGTAAACCAACCATACTCAATAGCCTCTGTTAACTCTGGATGAATAGAGTATAGAGTATCATAACTCTTAGCACCAATATATCCATGTATTTTTAAATCTTGTTCACCTTGAACAAATATTAGTGCATTCTCCTCTGGAGTTGTTATATAAGATACATTAATCGGTTTTTCAAAACTATATAAAATAGAGGTATAGTATCTATCAAATGAAGCTGTAAATTTGGCATTAGGAAATATTGGACTCCCCTCTGCATCTCCATCTTCAATAATTTTAGTTGTACCATCTGCTTTTCTAACCATTACTCCCTTTACAACCATATAATTAGTATGGTCTGCATCTGGTCTTTGCCCTGTTGTTATAAAATACTCTTTTGGAGATGACAGTTTTACCTCTAAATCATAATGTCCATCTTTATAAAATATAATTTTTTTAGTTACAGTAAGAGAGCTTAGTGTTTGGGTTAAAAGTAAACTCTTTTTAGTCCCATCTAAAATTATCTCTCTACTACTTGTGGTATATGGAGTTTTTAATGCCTCTTGATTTAATTTTGGATCAGAAAATCTTATCTCTAAAGGTTTTACCCAATTAGGATTGAATAACTCTAAAGGTTTACCCTCATATTTATACTTGTCTTCTAAAAGTGTAAATTGTGCTACTCTTCCAATATCGTCAATAGTATAAATAAATTTATCTGATTTAATAGTTGAAAGTGCATGAATTTTTGTAACAGGAGCATTACTACTAGATGTTTTTGGTAAACTACTTCTAACTACCTCACTATTATCAATAGCTTTTGGCACTTCTGTTGATAATTTATCTACTCTCTTACTACCCTGCTCTACTACTCTACTACTATTATTATCAAGAGCCTTTTGAGGTTTAGGCACAAACATATCAAACAGTACAAATACTGCAAACGAAAGCACTAATGCTAAAAGAAGTCTTTTTTGTAAATCTTGTTGTTGTTCCACTAGAAATTACCTTTTATTCTTAGCTATTAAAAAATATTATTTAAATGTTAAATTATATTAATTAGTTAAGAATTTTATTTGAAATCAGTAGTTGGATTATAGCTAAAACTATTTAAAATAATCATTGTTTTATGGCATTTAAACGCTTTAATACCTTAAAAAATGATTTCTGTAACTTTAGATAATCACTATTAAGAATTAGAGGCTTAGCTACTAGTATATAATTACCTTCCTTTACTTCATTGAGGTGAGTTATAATGAGAGATTTTAGTAGTCGTTTTGCTCTATTTCTAGCAACAGCATTACCAACTTTCTTACTTGCAACAACACCTAGTTTATACTTATTGCTATCAAATTGATAAAAAAGTACAAACTCTGAAGTATGAGCAACTTTAGAACTACTATAAACTCTATTAAACTCTTTAGTAGTCTTAATACTACTAAAATGTTTTATACGGCTAATCTTTTTCTACCTTTAGCTCTTCTAGCAGATATAATTTTTCTTCCATTTTTAGTTTTCATTCTAGCTCTAAAACCATGAGTTCTCTTTCGTGGTGTATTGTGTGGTTGAAATGTTCTTTTCATGTAGTACTAATCCTTACATAGTATTTTGGAACGAGATTTTACACTAAATTTACTTAATATTAAATTGTTTCTTATAAATATCCTCTAAATTCCCTCTCTCTCTGTAACTAATAATATCACCTATCTCTATAATAATAGTCTGCTTTAGATTTTTATCGTTTAAAAGATTAGCTAAAACCTCATCTGTACGGGTCCTAATATATACAGGTAACATTGGCAATCTATTTTTTAAAGCAATTATTCTAAAACCATTTTTAAATTCTAAAAGTGATTTGCTACTTTTATTTCTAGTTCCCTCTGGAAATATAAAAATAGAGTTACCTCTCTTCACATTAGATTTAACATCTGCAAAAAAACCTCCCATTTGAGCCTTTTCTCTATCTAAAAGAATAGCACCACCATTTCTTACAAAGAGTCCAAAAAAAGGAGAGTTATACAACTCCTTTTTAGATATCCATAATCCATAAATATCTGTCCCTTTTAAAGCCAATTCAACTACTAAAGGGTCTATAATTCCTCTATGATTAGATATAAGTATATATTTTCCATCTAAAGGTAACTTTTCTATATTTTTAATCTCCACAGAGAGATTTAACCTATTAAAAAGAGTCTTAGAGTAGTCTATCCTTAGACTTTTTTTCTCTTTTGACTCTTTTACACCTCTAAGTTTAAATCCAAAAAGATTTGTTAAAAATAGAGCATAGATTGCCAATCTTATCTTATGAAGTGTCATCTTATTGCCTAAATTCCTCTTCTACCCTTTTAGCCTCAATTACACCAATCATAGATAGAGTATCTCCAACTATATAGTTACTATTCCTAAGCTCTCTAAATATCTCTTCTGCCTCATCTCTGCTTAGAAACATATTAGTATCTATTAAATTTTCCATAACATCATCTATTGTCTCACTATCTTTTTTTTTCAATATAGCCAAAAGAGATACTCTTTTTAATAAATCTAAATCATTCACAAATTAACCTTAATGTAAATCTTCATTTAATTTAACTTCCCTAGTACTTCTTCTAGCTATTATCTCTCCTGTTGTTGAGTCTTGTCTATAATGAATACCATTAAATCCCTGTAGCTCTTTACCTCTAAATATATCTTTAGTATCTATACTATTTTCTGGATTTGCCTCTCTTATTAAATCTAACTCTTTAGAAGCTATTTTAATCTTAGTTCCTGCTAATATAGTAACTCCAGCATCAACAATACAACCATCACCAAGAGGAATACCTGTAACAGAGTTAGCACCAAGAAGAGTATTTTTACCAATAGATATTGGATTTCCATCTGTTCCACTTAAAACTCCTAATATACTAGCTCCTCCACCAACATCACTACCCTCTCCAACAATAGCAGAACTTGATATTCTACCCTCTACCATAACTGAACCTAGAGTTCCTGCATTAAAGTTAATATATGAAGCTCCTGGCATAACTGTTGTTCCACTAGCTAAAGATGCCCCCATTCTAACCTTGCTACTATCTAATATTCTAGTATTATCAGCAGGAATTATATGTTGTAGATATCGTGGAAACTTATCTACACTATCAATATTAGGAAATGTCCCATTTAATTTCATCTCAATCTCATTCTCTCTTAGATACTCTAACTCATAAGGTCTATTTCCAACCCATGCAACATTTGTTAAAATTCCAAATGCACCATCAAGATTAAGAGTTCTAAGTTTAGCTTTTTGCATAGATAGTGCATATAACTTCAAATAAACAACCTCTACACTCTTAGGTTTACTATCTTCAAATAGGATAACTACTCTAAAATTTTTGCCAATATCCTCCATTTCTGATAATATCTTTATAACCTGGACATTTTTATGCTCTTGCCCTATTGCTAGATTTATATATGGAGCAAATAAACCCATTGCACTCTCTATAAACTTCTCATTAATTGTAGCTACAAATTCACTACTATTAAAATCTATATTTAAGTTTGCATCTTGAATAGCCTTTATAAAAACTGCACCTGAACCATAATTTTCTCTCCAATTAATAATAGGGAAGTTTGCTTGTAAAATTTTATCTGCATTTTTCTGTCCTCTATCTACCCTTGCAATACCAAATCCTATTGGTTCTCTATAACCATCTTGAGAGACTATCTCCTCTATTAATTTTTTAAAATCTTCTACAGAATTAACTATCATATATCTACCTTTTTTTATCTAAATTTTAATTTTGCGATTATAGCTATTTATTATTAATTATCCCAATAATTTTTTTAATATAGGACTCTCTTTCTCCTGTCCATACATCGCATAATAAAGTTCATATATATTTGACGCAATTAACTCTATCTCCTCTTTCCCCTTTTTATCACAAGCAAATAGTATCTCATCGCCTATTTTTAAATCTCTATTTTTGGGAATAAGTATCTCCTCATTTGCCCTATGAATTAAAAGAGGAACAATTTTATTATTCTCTTGCCAATTACTAAGAGAGCGCAATAATACATCAACAGGAACATTCTGTCCATCTAAAATCTCATGATATATTGCATAACTATCATTCTCATTAATCTTTAAAGATGTTATTATTGGATTTGTACCAATATTTACCCTTAAAAGTCTTACCAATTTTTTTCCCCACTCCTCATCCTTTTTTAATATTAATTTTAAAAAACGATGTTTTAAAGGTCTAGTTAAAGCTAAAGATGTCTTATTGATAAGTATCTTCTCAAACATAAAGAGCCAATCAATCTTCGCAGCTTGAAAAATACTCACCTCCTGCATAGTATTCTCTCTTGCTATTAAATATATATTTGGATTTAACTTTTTAGCTGTTATGATAATAGATAGATTATCTATATCATTTTGTGTTCCGACAATCAATCCAACAGCCTCTTTAACTCCTGCATTTAAAAGAGTCTCCCTATCATCTGGATTTGCTCTAATAAACTTTCTACTCTCAATCATCTCTACACTAGCTATTCGTTTTTCATCAATAAAAACAGACTCTAAATTATGTTTCTCAAACATATCATGTAATAGTTTTCCAAATCTTCCATATCCACAAACTATATATTTACCCTTTGGTAGAAACATAGCTTTATCCATTAAATCACTATTTTCATAAATCCAATTCTCAAGTACTAATATATGTGGAGACTCTAGGGCTATATCTACTCTTTTTGTAAAAATTTCAAAGGGATTTACAGCCTTAGCTATATCTGTATCTAATAGACTTACTGTAATATCTTTATAGGTAGATTTTGCAATAACTTTTACCTTAGAATTTAAAAATTTAGTTAAAATTGCTATCCTAAGATTATTCTCTTCATTCTTAAAAAGAGATACAATAGCTTTACAATTAGAAAGTAAAATCCCTGCATCTTCAAGAGTCTCTGTTAATAGTGCATTTCCAACCATAACAGGAACATCTTGACTAGCCTCCTCTAGTAGAAAATGGCTAATCTTCTCCTCATCTTCATCAATTAATACTACTTTAATATTACTAGCATGAAACTTTTTTATAATTTCCAAATTTACATATGTATAACCTAAAATAATTACAAAATCATCTCTAATTTCTCTAACTTTTTTTCTAAATCTGTTACGCATCATCTCAAATTTAAGAGTCTTATCAGTTACAGCAGTAACTAATGCACCAATACCATAGAACCAACCTACAACTGTAATATATATACAAAGAGTAACCCAAAGTCTCTGCGCATATGTAAATGTGTATGGTGCTTCTCCAAAACCAATAGTTGAAGCCATATAGGAAACAAAATAGAATGCATCAAAAAAACTTAAATGATAAACTTTACCATTATCATCCATACCTGGAATTAATACCATTCCAAGTATTGCTATTGAGTAGGTTATAATAATAACAAGTAGAGGTGCTCTTAATTTTTGTAAAATAATCCAAAAAGCATTATTACTCATTGGATTACCTTTTTGACTTTAAAGTTTCACCTACATAAAGTACTACAGATGTAATATTAGCTAATAACGCCCCACCTGAAAGGGATATAATAGCTGCAAATGCCTCAACATCTACAATAGATAGATACTCTGTAACAGTCCATACAATAACAGCAGAGAGTAGTTGAATATCTGCTACTAGACTTGTAGCTAAGAGTACAGCACCAAGTTGAGTCTTATCCCCAATTTTTAAAACGGTTGATATTAGACTCACTACAAAAGCTACAAATAGTTCATATTCACTATGAAGTTCTGGATTATCAATATCTCCATAAAAAAAACCAAAATTAATTGTCATCGCTAAAATAAAAAAGAAACCTGAGACTACTTTTTGTAAATTCATAATACTCTCCACCCTTTAGATTAAAATTAAATTAATTATATTAAAATTCATCTTAATAAAAAAGCTTAAAAACTATTTTTTTTAATAATTTTCTATTATAACTCCAAACATGTACCAATTCCACTACTAGTTAATATCTCTAATAGCATTGAGTGTTCTACTCTACCATCTATAATATGTGCCTTTTTAACTCCACCTCTTAATGCTTCTATACAAGCATCAACCTTTGGAACCATACCACCACTTATTGTTCCATCTCTCTTTAACTCTTCTGTTCTTTTTATATCTAATGTATTTAGAAGTCGCATATTTTTATCCATTACACCTACTGTATCTGTTAAAAACAGAATTTTTCTAGCCTTAAGTGCTACTGCTATCTTACTAGCTACTAAATCTGCATTTATATTAAATCCAATATGTCCAACCTTAACTCCACTCGCAATTGGTGCAATAACAGGTACAAATCCATCATCTAAGATATTATCTACAACTTGAGGATTTACACTCTGTATAACTCCTGTAAATCCAAAATTTTTAAAATCTTTTGGGGTAGCCTCTAAAAAAGAGCCATCCTTTCCTGAGAGTCCTATTGCTTTTGTTCCATAAGCATTTAATAGAGATACTATCTCTTTATTAATCTCTCCACTAAGTACCATCTCTGCTACTCTCATAACCTCTCTTGTCGTAACTCTCTGTCCATCTATAAATTTAGTCTCAACTCCCAAATCTGCTAGAAGTTGAGTAATAGCCTTTCCTCCACCATGCACAATTATAGGCTTCATTCCCACAGTATGTAGTAGTGCAATATCTTGTGCAAACTTCTCTTTTAACTCTTTAGTTGTTTGAGCTGAACCACCATATTTAATTACAATTTTTTCATTATGAAACTTCTTAATATATGGAAGAGCATCTAAAAGAGTCTGTACAACCTCTATCTTTCTTTTCAAAATATATCCTTTTTTTTAAATTTTAAAATAGTATCAAATTTTCTTCTAAAAATCTTCTAATAATTACTATAAAAATAGATGAGGGAATTAAAACAACTAAAGATGGGATAAGGTATGGTATAATCTCATAAATTAAAAAATTTATAGAAAAAGTACTAAGGGATAGTTTTATGTTAACAGTTGCACTTCCAAAAGGGAGAATTGCAGAAGAGACTCTCGATATATTTGCAGAGATTTTTAATAGAGAATTTAAATTTGAGGGTCGAGAGCTTATTATGGAGGTTGGAAATTTTAGATTTTTAAATGTAAGAAATCAAGATGTTCCAATATATGTTGAAAGAGGTTCTGCTGATATTGGTGTAGTTGGCTTAGATGTTATAAAAGAGAAAAAGTTAGATATTGTAAAACTCCTTGATATGAATTTAGGGAAGTGTAAAGTTGCAATTGGAATTAAAAAAGAAGATGAGATAGATTGGAGCAGACCAAATATTAAAATAGCTACAAAAATGGTAAATATTACAGAACAATATTTTGCCCAGAAAGCTATGGGTGTTGAAATTATTAAATTATATGGTTCTATTGAGTTAGCACCACTTGTTGGACTAGCTGATGCTATTGTTGATATTGTAGAGACAGGTAATACTATGAGAGAGAATGGATTAAAAGTTGCAGAAGATATTATGAACTCCTCTGCTCACCTAATTGCAAATAAAAACTCATATTATGCAAAAAAAGATGAGATACTATCTCTATATGAGAAGATAAATAGAGTGGTAGAAAATCATGCCTAATGGACTAGATTTATACTCAAAAGTAGAAGATTTATTAGGGGTAAATGAGGTAACTCCAACTCTATATAACTACTATTTTTCAACATTAGATAGACTTAAATTTGACTCTCTTTTAGATATTGGATGTGGAAGAGGCGAATTTTTAGCTCAAGCAAAAGAGAGATTTCCATCTATAAAAAAAATTATGGGTATTGATTTAAGTCCTCTTATGGTTAAACAGACTCAAAATAGAGGAGTTGAGGCTAGATGTATAGATATATGCAAATTAAATAAAAAATTTAAAATTATTACTGCAATTTTTGATATGGTAAATTACCTAGATTATAATAGGCTTATAGATTTTTTGCAATGTGTAGAGAATAACCTAGAAAATGAAGGATATTTTATATGTGATATAAATACTCTATATGCATTCGAAGAGATAGCCGTTGGCTCTTTTATTAAAGATAGTGGAGATAGATTTCTAACTATAGATAGTTTTTTTGAAAATAATGAATACTACTCTGAGTTTACACTATTTGAAAGAGTTGGAGATATTTTTAAAAAATCCAAAGAGAGTATAACACAATATTACCATAATGTAGATAGATTAATAGAGTTAACAAATTTAAAACTTATTGAAAACTCTTTTATATCTATATATGGAGATGAAATAGAAAAATACTATTTAGTTTTTCAAAAATAGAAAGCTATTTTAATTCTCTTATTTTTCTATTAAAATATAAATATCTTTAGTGAACTACCTCTAGCTAAAGAGCTAGAAGCTTCCTAACTAGTAGATTC